>NZ_NMOK02000016.1:0-171076 GCF_003399985.2 Paenibacillus sp. ATY16
GGCGACGGCTCTGGCGAGCAGCCAGGCGACGGCTCTGGCGAGCAGCCAGGCGACGGCTCTGGCGAACAGCCAGGCGACGGCTCTGGCGAGCAGCCAGGCGACGGCTCTGGCGAACAGCCAGGCGACGGCTCTGGCGAACAGCCAGGCGACGGCTCTGGCGAGCAGCCAGGCGACGGTTCTTGCGAACAGCCAGGCGATGGTACTGGCGATATTGATATACCTATTACCGATCCAACCTGTCCATACGAAGGTGGTTGCAATGGGGTTATTATCCCTCAAGGTTTCGGTGGCTAAAAAACAAACGGTGCAGGAATTATCCTGCACCGTTGTTTCCTATCTATAATAAGACAGCACCCAGCATACGCCGTTCCGGTCGTTCACGATTGCCAGCAAACCGTTAAACGGGGCTTCATACATTTCCGTATGAACGGTTCCGCTTTTTGCAAACTCCCCGTAGATGCGACGGAATGCTTCTTCCGCGTCAATCTTAAGGAACACCCTGACATAGTCGCCTTTCATAAGCGGCTTTGCAGCTCGAATATCCGCGAATTTTATCGTTGTTCCCTCCACAAGCAGATCCGCATTCAGAACGGTATCGCCCTGCTGTCGCAGAATAACGACCTCGCCGCCAAACACCTTTTGATAATACCGGATTTCCTCTTTACAGTTCTCCACCGCGATAAAGGGTTGAGCAAGCATAGCTATTCATCCTCCCCAATTCTAATTGACTTGATCGGTCAAATTGTGTAACACGTTCTTCAACAGCGTTAACAATAAGCCGTACTCCTCATCGCTTATTCCTTTTCTGGTTTTGCTCTTTACCCGATTTAAAGCCTCTTGGACGTGAGGGACTACTTCTTGCCCCTCTTTCGTCAAGTAAAGCAGATGGTAACGGTTATCCGAAGGATCCGGCTCTCTCCGCACGTAACCCTCAGCCTCTAGCTTAGCGATCGCTTTTGCCGTTGTGGTCTTATCAATAAAAAGCTTCTCACTCAATCCTTTCTGCGTGGCCGGCTGCGCGTTCGCTATTGCCATCAGAAATATATACTGCCCGCTCCCAATCCGATATGGAGCTAGTTCAGCCGAGATCAGCACTTGCATATGGCGGTAAATCGCCGAAATATATTGGCCATGAGATTCGGATTGTCCGTTCAATTTAATATCCTCCTTGCCAATAGAATGTTATTGCAACTATTTTATTTACATCATACGTTAATTAGGATGTTATTGCAACTAATTTTATAAAAATAGGAAGAAGCCTTTTACAGCCTCTTCCGTCTACCTCGAAACAGCGTATATAGAGCAAGCACAGCAATCAGTGAGGCCAGTAAATAGGCCGTCCACGCAATAACGGGATGCTTCCCTCCATTGTTGACTCCTATAGCCACAAAAGCCCAGACAAACACCGCCATAAAAGCCCCGTCGCGATAATTTCCTCCGACCCATATACAGAGCAGCGCCGCAACAAGCAGCATGATTACGGTCCATGCCTCTTCAGACAGGCCCAATCGGTTCCAATCGGAAGCGTAAAGAGCCACGGATACGTTCACGATGCTAGCCACGCAGATCCATCCAAGATACAAGCTGAAAGGCAGCAGCACCAACAGCTGTTCGGCTCGCGTCAAGGAACGAATGGTTTTCTGCCGGACGCCCGTATAAATAAGAATCAGAGCCAACAGCAATGCAAACATGATCGTTACGCTGCTTGCCAGCTTCTCAAGATGCCAGAGAACTAGCCATGCCGCATTAAACAAACAGCTTAGGAAAAAATATATTCCGATTGCGTTTATGGCCGAACTAGCCTTGCCCTTTGCCGTAAAGGAAAACATTACAAAACCAATGAGCAAGGCGTATATAACCGTCCATATTCCAAATGCATACCCGGCAGGTTGAATCAGAACGGGATACTGCGCTGCAATCTCACCTGTCGTTTGGCCTCCAATTGGGATAGTTTCTGCGAGATAATTCATAATAAGTACGAGGACTAGCCCAGCAGCGTTTAACCAACGCAGAATAAGCTTCATTCCACATCACCCGCTTCAGCAAAAATGAATATACACTATATTATTGGACATCCCGTCGTATTATTAATCGAATTTGCCTGTTTAGCGCCTCCACACCCTTTTGAGAACGATCAGTAAAAAATAATTCTTTACCGATCGTTCTCAATATGATAAGCTGTGTTCAGAAAGGAGGCAGTGAACATTTGGCCAGAAGCAAAGAATTTGACGTAGATGCCGTCCTGCTGAAGGCAATGAAGCTGTTCTGGACGCAAGGCTACGAGAAGACCTCCATGCAGGATCTCGTTGAGCATATGGGCATTCACAGAAGAAGCATTTACGATACGTTTGGAGATAAACATGCCTTATATTTAATGGCCTTAAAACGCTACAGCGACACCGTCTGGAGCTCCATTGAACAACGGGCACAGTCCTCCCTGTCCGCAAAAGCCGCCATCCTTTCCGTCATGGAGGCCGCTATCGCTCAGAGTGAGGAACGGCCAAGAGGCTGCCTGATGGTTAATACCGCCGTGGAGCTGGCCATGCACGATCCCGAGCTTGAATCCTGCGTTAACCAAGGCTGGGCAGGCACGGAAGAGCTTTTTCGCAAGCTGATTATAAAAGGCCAACAAGCCGGGGAGCTGTCAGCCTCGCTAGAGCCGGAGCTGCTAGCCCCTTACCTCAACAATGCGCTTATCGGGCTGCGGGTTATGGTAAAGACGCAAAACCATACAGAGAAATTACAACAGGTTATTGCTACAACGATGTCTATTTTAGACTAAATTTTTTTGAATATTTTAGAACGATCATTCTCAAAATAAGAGATAAAATAAAAAGGAGCAGTGATTACAATGGCAAGACTAAACGGTAAAGTAGCTTTAATTACGGGCGGCAACAGCGGTATCGGGCTGGCAACAGCGAAACGGTTTGTTCAGGAAGGCGCAAAGGTAGTCATAACGGGACGCAATCATGAATCTTTAACGGCTGCGGTAAATGAGCTTGGCGCGGAAAATGCCGTTGCCGTACAGGCGGAAGCGGCGGATCCTGCTGGCTCGGAAAAAGCGGTAGCGGCAGCAATCGAACGCTTCGGCAAGCTGGACATCGTCTTCGCGAATGCGGGTATTTCCGGCGGCACTCCGCTTGGCGATACGAAGCTGGAAGACTTCGAACAGATTCTGAAGGTAAACGTAACCGGCGTCTTCTTCACGGTGCAGGCCGCAGTACCGCATTTGCAAGCAGGCGCCTCCGTTATTCTCGTCGGCTCGGTGCTTGCCACTACGGGCGGAGTAACCCGGGCGGCTTACGCCGCGAGCAAAGGGGCCGTTACGAGCATGGCCAGAGTATTCGCCTCCGAGCTGTCTCCGCGCGGCATCCGCGTGAACACTGTTGTGCCGGGTGCTACGAAAACCCCGATCTGGAAAGCTACCGAGCCGGAGCAAATAGCGAAGCTGGAAGCCGGTCTCTCCCGCTCTATTCCGCTTAACCGGCTTGGCGAGCCTGACGAGATTGCCAATGCCGTGCTCTTCCTCGCTTCGGACGAATCCTCCTTCGTTCAGGCTGCCCAGCTTCAAGTAGACGGCGGTGCCGATGGAGCTCCGTTAGGCGCTCCTATCTACCGTCAATAACATTCTTGCCCAAAAAGCCGCTTCCGATGAAGGCACTGCCTTCCCGGGGACGGCTTTTTCCATTTAAGCCAGGCCCGCACGCACCCAGTCCATAAAGGCCGCCGCAGCCGGACGAAGCTGCTTCCCCTTCAGATGGATAAATCCCTGATGAACGGGTTCCGGCACAGGGAAATCGAGTGCGATCAGCTTCCCTGCCCGCAGCTCCTCCTCTACGTTTACCTTCGGCAATAACGATATCCCAAAGCCCGACTGAACCATACGTTTAATCAATTCCACGCTTGGGAAGCTTCTGCGGTCATGCAAGGCATATCCCGCTTCGCGGAGAGACGATTCCCCAAGCTCGTGGTATAGGCAGGCATTCCCGTAGCTGATATATACCTGCTTTCCGCCTCCCCTGCCTTCCGGCGCCCCCACCCATACCAATTCCTCAATGGCCAGCGGGACAAATTCGAGACCGTCATGCCCGGGGTCACGGGGAACAAGGCCCAGATCATCCTTCTGCTCAAGGACCCTGCCGCACATGTCTTCCATAAAGCCGGTCGAGAGCCGCAGTTCAACCTCGGGGTAATGCTCGGCGTAAGAAGCAAGCAGCTCGGGCAGTCTTGTCACGCAATACGCCTCTAGAGCACGGACCTTCAGCACCCCTCGCGGCTGCTCCGTGCGTAGCAAATCCTCTTCCAGCGCCTCGCTTAGAGCAGCAAATTGCCTTGCAAACCGGGCTAGCGCTGCCCCTGCTTCCGTAGGCTCAACTCCTCTTGGCAGCCGGTCAAACAGCTTCTTGCCGCTTGCCTTCTCCAGCTGCGCGATATGAGTCGTCACGGTAGACTGCACGTAACCCAATTTATCGGCTGCCCGGCTGAAGTTCTTCTCCTCCATTACCGTCAGGAAAGTACGGAGCGATCTTCCGTCCCATTGATCCAGCACGATATCCCGCCTTTCAGATATTTTATTTCGAAATGATATTGATCATATATATTCATTTTTCAAATGATTAAGCACATGATACCATCGAAGCAATCGATCGTAAAGGAGAGCTGGTGCTTCATGATTAACCGTTTAATCCGCTTCTTATGGCCGGCCATAGGCGCTTTCGCCGCCGTCCTGCTCTTATTCCTGTTTGAACACGCGACAGGGCTGGCACTGTTAATGGCCCCGTTCGGTGCCTCCTGCGTCATCGTATTCGCCCTTCCGGACAGTCCGCTGGCAAAACCCCGCAATGTGGTCGGAGGCCATGTGATCAGCACAATCACCGGGCTGGCATTTCTGCATGTATTTGGCCAGCATGCCTGGACCATGGCTGCTGCGGTTGCGCTGTCGATCGTGCTTATGCAAGTAACGAAGACCCTTCATCCGCCGGCAGGCGCGGATCCGCTGGTCGTGATTCTGGCCGGAGCAGGCTGGTCCTTCCTGCTTACGCCCGTACTCGCCGGAGCCTTGCTTCTGGTCGGGATAAGCGCCGCATACCGGTTTATTCAACAACCTTCTCGAACTCAGCAGCCCAAAGAAGCGAGCGTTAATTCCAAATAATGGCTGAAACCTCTTATGCGGTAATCGCGTAAAACATGTAAAGCCTGCTTCACGCATTAGCTTGGTAAAGGCAAAGCAGAATCTATTCGTTAAGGGGGGCGTCATTCATGAAAACATACCGTTTCACCGGTCGTCTGACGCTGCTTCTCTTCCTGCTTGGCGCCTTTGCTCTGTTCAGCATGCCAACGATGATGCTTGGCAACGGCCATTTCGACGTATCGAAATCCAGCCGCACGCATATCGAGCACAGCCTGCCGAACAGCATGAAGGCCATTAAGCGCGTAACGATCTCTCCTGCCACCAAGCTTTTTGCCATGCTTGCGCTGCTGGCTGTTATCTACAGCTGGGTCAGCTACCCCCGCCGGTTTTTCTTGGCGAAGCGCGTTTTCTTACTCCCCTTCTTATTCCTGGAGCGGCTCAAACGCCTGCTCATGCCCCTCAAGCTGACGACTTCCTATCCCATCGTTTAAGGACCATCCAACTCTCTTCCGTTCTTGTATTTGCGGAGGTCTGATTTGTGCTGTCCATTTAAACAGAGGAATAGAATTTCGATCATACTCGAGGAGGTACTTCCCTTATGAATATCCGTGAAATCGATCTGCCCGGCATCGGGCGAAAATTTCAGATGAATACCCGCAGCGGCGACCAGCTGGTTATTATCGTGCACAACGACGGCCGCAGAGAATGCTATCACTTCCACCACGAAAATCCGGAGAGCAGCATCTCCATGATCACGCTTGATGACGACGAAGCCCGCATGGCTGCCGCCATGATCGGCGGGATGACGTATAAACCCAAAATGCTGGAGACCATCGAGGTCGCTCTCGACGAGCTTATTATCGAGTGGTACAAACTCGAGTCCCACTATGCCTGCATCGGAAAGACAATCGGAGAGCTTAACATCCGCAAAAATACGGGAACAACCGTTATCGCTCTGCTCGCCGCCAATCATGCGAAGCAGATTAATCCCGGTCCAGAGGTTGTTCTGGCTGCCGATCATACGATTGTCGTTGCCGGCGAACGCGCTCAGCATAAAGAATTGAAAAAAATCCTCATGAATGGATGTGATTAATGGATGGATCACATCATACTCGAGGTTGGCCTCGCGATTGCGTTAATCGCAGTGGCTGGTTTGCTGTCGGCAAAAATCCGTTTTTCCGTCATTCCGTTCTATATTCTGATCGGAATGGCCGTTGGTCCCCACTCGGTGGAATTCTGGCATTTCGACTTCCGTTTCATTGAGAGCGCTCCGCTCATCGAGTTTATGGGCAGGCTAGGCGTCCTGTTCCTGCTCTTCTATCTCGGACTGGAGTTCTCCGTTGGACGTCTGATCAAATCGGGCCGCTCGATCGCGGTCGGCGGCACGATCTATATCGCCATTAACTTCACTCTAGGCCTCCTGTTCGGTTGGCTGAGCGGCTTTCCGTTTCAGGAGACGCTTGTTATTGCCGGGATTACCACGATATCCTCAAGCGCCATTGTCGCCAAGGTATTGGTTGACTTAAAGCGCACGGCCAATCCGGAGACGGAGATGATTCTTGGCATTATCATGTTCGAGGATGTATTCCTGGCTGTCTATATTTCCATTCTGTCCGGCCTCATCTTAAGCGGTTCAACCTCGATTGGCGGCATTATTTTATCCACGGTTATCGCCCTGGTCTTTATGCTTGCGCTTCTTACCCTTGGCCGCAAAGCGGCACCTATGCTGAATAAGCTCCTCAATATCCGGTCCAACGAGCTGTTTGCTCTTGTCATCTTCGCCGGGCTGTTCCTGGTGGCGGGTCTCTCCGAAACGATCCATGTCGCCGAAGCGATTGGAGCTTTACTGTTCGGCCTTGTGCTTGCCGAGACCGAGCATATGAAGCGCATTGAGAAGCTGATCCTCCCCTTCCGGGATTTCTTCGGCGCCGTCTTCTTTTTCAGCTTTGGCTTAACGATCGATCCAACAGCCTTAGGCGGTGCCGTGTGGCTGTCGCTGGCTGCCGTGGCCGTTACGCTGATCGGCAACCTGACGGCAGGCATGCTTGCCGGACGAAGCGCGGGCTTGTCCCCCAAAGCCTCGGTTAATATCGGATTGACCATCGTATCGCGCGGAGAGTTCTCCATCATTATGGCGAATATGGCGAAAGCCGGCGCCCTGATGGCTGTCATTCAGCCGTTTGCCGCCCTGTATGTCCTGATTCTGGCTATCCTGGGGCCGCTCCTTACGAAAGAAAACAAGCTCATATATCATCTGTTGAACCGACTGTTCCGGTGGGACCGCAAGCAGACAAGTACGTCGCATTCGAAATAAAATAGACACAGCGAGAAAGCCGTGTTCCAACTTGGAGCACGGCTTTCTCGCGCATGATTTTGGCGCACGGAAGTAGGCTTTTATACAAGCGATGGAACATGAACCTACGTAACATAAGTACGAAGTAGACAGTCACTCAGCGATAAGGAGAGGAACAAGCATGACGATAAGACAATTTTTACAAGCCCCTCCACCCTATGTCCCTCCAAAGCCTGCTGTTTCCTACGTCATCGACTGCATAAATAATTATACCTATGTTTGGCTTCGTAACGGCGAGCAGTTCTGGTATTATCCAACAAGCGTTGAATCCTTCGGAATATCGGGCTTTAGATGGAATGGCTATACGTGGCTCTATTACGGCATAGACCCCAGACTTGTTGAAGCGGTTTCCTGTCCTCCTATACCTACCCTATTTTAAGAAGAACCCGCTTCATTCTAGGCAGCTCCGGGGCCGCATACGTTGTAGCAATAACGAATGCTGGAGAGGTGTTGCTCCTATGGCTATGGCGGAAGCGGAAAGGCCTAATATTCTGCTCCTTCTCGTGGACGAGATGCGTTACCCTCCCCTTTACGAGGATAAGGATACCCGGGTTTGGCGCGAACAAAATCTCGTCACGCAGCAATGGCTTCGAGATAACGGACTTGAGTTTCACAGGCATTACATCGGGAGCGCGGCATGCGCGCCTAGCCGCACAACGCTGTTCACCGGTCATTACCCTTCCCTGCATGGCGTTACTCAAACGAACGGAATCGCCAAGCAGGCAGCCGATTCGGATATGTTCTGGCTGGACCGGAATACGGTGCCAACGATGGGCGATTATTTCCGGGAAGCCGGCTACCGGACGTATTATAAAGGCAAATGGCATTTGTCGTATGA
This sequence comes from Paenibacillus sp. ATY16, assembly GCF_003399985.2. Classification (NCBI taxonomy): domain Bacteria; kingdom Bacillati; phylum Bacillota; class Bacilli; order Caryophanales; family Paenibacillaceae; genus Paenibacillus; species Paenibacillus sp. ATY16. The sequence continues at coordinate 8,323 of NZ_NMOK02000016.1, forward strand.
GGATATTATCGTCCCGGGTACCCAGCAAGGGCTTCCAAGCTACAATCCGGCTACTGGGTACCCGGACCATAATCAGGACTTGTACGAGGATGCGGACAGACTGGAGGCGTTTGGGTTCTCCAGCTGGATTGGACCCGAGCCGCATGGCCGGAATCCCCGGGATTCCGGGTCGTCGGCGGGGAGCGGAGCCAGCGGGAGGGATGCGTTTTACGCGGCGGAGACGGTCCGGCTGATTGAGGCTCTGGAACAAAACAAGCTTGGCGGTAACGATGAATCGCCTTGGCTTATCGTGACCTCTCTCGTTAATCCGCATGATATTACGCTGTACGGCGACCTGACGGCCAGAATCCCCGCATTCCGGTTCGATGTCGGCCCGGTGCCGGATATTAATCCGCCTCCAACCCGTCACGAGAACCTACATACGAAGCCGCGCTGTCAGGCGAGTTATCGCGATTTATATCCGGCTGCCCTGCAGCCCATTACGAACGAGCCCTTCTACCGCAAGCTCTATTATCAGCTTCAGAAAAATGCCGACGAGCAGCTTCGCAAAGTAGTCGAAGCGCTCGCCAAAACGTCCTTTTTCGAAGATACCGTTATCATCCTCACCTCCGATCACGGAGACTTGCTTGGCTCGCACGGAGGGCTTCATCAGAAGATGTACTGCGCCTATGAAGAGGTTCTCCGGGTCCCCCTTCTGGTCTGCAATAAAAAGCGGTTTCCCGAGCCTCGTTCGGTCCACTCCCTGACCAGCCATCTGGATCTGATCCCCACCCTTCTGGGGCTGGCAGGCGTCGACGGCGATGAAATACGGGGTAGGCTGGACAGCCGGTTTAGCGAAGCACGGCCGCTTGTCGGCCGGAATTTGGCCGGAGCGATGTCCATGCAGCCGGAACCCGAGACTCCCGTTTATTTCATGACCGACGACGATATTATGCGGGGCCAGCATCAGATCAGCCCTTTGGGCATGCCTTATCCCTCCGTGTCCCAGCCCAATCATATAGAGACCGTTATCGCGCCGCTCTACCGGAACGGGCGCAAAGAATATTGGAAGCTCTCGCGCTATTATGATAACCCCCAATTCTGGAGCGAGCCCGGAATCAGGGATGTTACCTATGTGCCCGTTAAGAGCGGGCAGGACGATACGGAAATAGCTTGGGCCGCGCGGGTTCGAACAGTGCCGGTACCGGAAGAATACGAGCTGTATTCGCTGTCGGGCGACCCTCTTGAGACGCGCAATCTCGCCCATCCCGCTTACTCGGCATCCTTTTCGGAAGAATTTGCTCTGATGTTGAAACTATTAACGGAGCAGCGCAGCCGGAAACGGCTGACTCCGAACAGAAATTAACTAAAAAAAGACCGTGTCCCTCCTCGCAATGGAACACGGTCTTGCTTATGGTTACGAGCGCCACCATTCGTCGGAAGGATAGGTTCCCGTTCCGATCATGACGGGCTCTCCTATCCGCGGGGTGGCCAGCTTGGCGCGAAGCTCCCTCGCCTTCTTGAGGGCACGTTCCGCCGGATCCCGCCAATCATGCATCGCAAGCCGGAAGGCTCCCCAATGAATAGGGATCATGACATCGCCTTTTACGTCCAGATGGGCCTGCACGGATTCCTCCGGCAGCATATGAATGGCTGCCCAACGGTTATCGTATTGACCGCATTCCATTAACGTAAGGTCGAATGGGCCGTATTGCTCCCCAATCTGCCGGAAATGCGGCCCGTAACCGCTGTCCCCGCTGAAGAAGATCCGAGCATCCCGGCCATGCAAGACCCAGGAGCACCATAAGGTACCGTTCCGGCCCGTTAATCCCCGCCCCGAGAAGTGGCGGGCAGGCGTGCAGGCCATATGGATCCCTTCCCAGACGGTTTCCTCCCACCAATGAAATTCCTCAATCTTGTCCGGGGTAACGCCCCAGCGCTCGAGATGGGCGGCAACGCCAAGCGGAACAAAAAAGCGGCCTACCTTATCCTTCAGACGTTTAATGGAGCCGTAGTCCAAATGGTCGTAATGATCATGCGACAGCAATACGGCATCGATGGCAGGCAGCTCCTCGATTTCAATCGGCAGGCGGCTGCTGAACCGTTTGCCCCCGATCCACGGAACGGGCGACGGAGCCCGCCCCAGCATCGGATCGAGCAGCAGCTTTTTGCCGTCCAGCTCCAGCAGCAATGCCGAATGCCCAAACCAGGTTACCTTGGCTTGTCCGGCAGCCTTGTCCTTCAGCGACTGCGGATGCAAAGGCATAACGGCTAAATCGTTCTCCGGCGAAGCCAGCTTATTGCCCCGGATAAATTCCGCGAGAAGTCCAAGGTTCTCGCGCAGCGACATGGACATCTCCGAAGGCAGCACATTCTCAAACTTGCCGTTTGAATAATGAGGGGATCGCTTCATGCGCGCCAACGTCTGCTCGCCCGGCTTGCCGCCAAACACCGGATAAATGCCAAAGAACAATACAACAAGAAGAATGATGACGATAGCAATAAAGATAAATATGGCCATGATGACTATCACCTCTTAGCTTTTATCAGTATCGGACTTCATGAATTCGCGTTCTCGCGAAAGATCGTCCTGCCAAGCACTTCAAGCGCCTCTGAAATCCGGGCCAAATCCGCCTCCGGCACATGCTCGATTTGCTGCAGGAACAGCTGTCTCATATGGCCGAAGGCCATTCCCATTTTCTCTTCGCCAAGCGTGGACAGCCGGATGTACTGCTTCCTCCGGTCCTCCCGATCCTCAATCTTCTCGCAGAGCCCTTTCTCCGTCAGCTTGCGGATCTCACGGCTCGTGTTCGGCATCGAGATGCCTTTGCAGTCGCTGATTTCGCTTAATGTAATCGGCTGTTTCACCGTCAGAAATTCCATTATTTCGTATTGCAGAGGCGTGATATCATCCATCGGCATTCCCTTCGTCATATCGTAATGCAATTGGTGGGAAGCTGCGATGTGGGACACCATCTGCCCGAATAGTTTATCCTTGGCATCCATGTTGGACCATCTCCTTATAACCGGGCTGGGCTGAAATCATCCTTTTTGTTGTCAAATAATAATTATCTATTGACAACAAATTACGTTGCGTGATAACTTCTTATCAAATGATAACAAAGAAGGTGTCCGATGAAAACCCTTATTATTTACACGCATCCGAACCATAACAGCCTCAGCTATTCCTTCCTGCAGAAAACGATCCAGGGCCTGCAAGAGAACAATCAAGTCGAAGAGATACAGGTGCTTGACCTTTATGCCGAATCGTTCGATCCGCTGCTTGTGTTTAACGAGAATAAGCGCAGGCGGGATATGCATGCCGACCCGGAGCTCGACAGGCATCGCCAGCAGCTGCTCTGGGCCGAGAAAATCGTGCTTGTCTACCCGATCTGGTGGGGCCGGCCGCCGGCGATGCTGCTTGGTTACATTGACCGAATGTTTGCTTCAAACTTCGCATACCGCGATAATGGAAAGCTCCTTCCCGAAGGCCTCTTGAAGGGCAAATCGGTCGTATGCATCTCCACCATGAAAGGACCTTCCTTTTATCCGCTGTTCTGGCTCAATAATGCTCATAAGGTGCTTATGCGGAAAGCCCTCTTCAGCTATGTCGGCATCAAGAAAGTGAAGTTCTTCGAATTCGGCGGCATGGAGAAAAAGCAAGGAAAGCAAGAGCAGAAGCTTGAACGGATTTATCGCTATTTCAAGACCGTTGCGCAGTAATTCGAATCCTACAGGATTGTCGTTGCGTAGCTGCCCAGGACATGAACGTCATGACCAAAGGTTTCGATAATTTTAATCGCTTTATCCATACGCTGCTCATTGCCCCCGGCTTCCGTCTCGATCAGGAACCTGTACTCGCCAAGCTTGCGGCCGGTTGGCCGCGATTCAATCCAAGAGAGGTTGATCGCAAGCGCGGAGAACACGTTCAGAATCGAAGACAATACGCCCGGATACTCTTCGCTAGGAGTAATCAGCATCATCGTTTTCTTTTGCCCCGTATCCTCGTTAGGCTTCTTGCTGACCACGATAAAACGGGTATGATTCGCGGAATGGTCCTGCACGCCGCTCTCCAGAATCTGCAGGCCATACTTCTCGGCAACCGAAGCCGATCCGATCGCGGCCGTTCCGGCATCACCGGATTCCTTGACCGACAAGGCTGCGTGAGCCGTGCTGTCCGCATACTCAAGCTTCAGGGCATGCTCCTTAATGAACCGACGGCATTGATTAATGGCGGGCATGATGGATCTTACCGTATGGATATCGCTCATCGAGCTGCCGGGATTTCCGATCAAATGGAGCGATACCTTAAAGACGACATCGGCCTCTATCCTCAAGTTGTATAACAGCAGACCGTCGATGGTCATATGAATATTACCCGCGATGGAGTTCTCGATCGGCACCATGCATTTGTCTACCTCATCCCGGCTGACCGCCTCCAGAACGTCGGGAATCGAGCTCAGCATAACCCACTCCGTATCCGTTCCTTCGAAAAACTTCAAGGCCGCCTCTTCGGAGAAGGTGCCGTTAGGTCCCAAATAAGCCACTTTGTTCATGTTCAAGCTCCTTTAATCGATCTCATATCTATCTTCATATTAATAGAAAAACAGGCAGCATGCGAATTTACGCATCTGCCTGTTCGGATTCATGCCATTATACGTCGTACTCCAATTCCTTGCGCGCCCGGGTAATCCACTCCAGAGGAGTTGGCGTTTCTTCCCGGTTGTACTCGTAAGCCCCCATCTTCAGGTTGAGCTCGAAGCGGTTGCTGGTTGACCTCTCCGATTCGTTAATCTCCGCCAGCCTGCTGCGGAGCCGGTTCATGACAATATCGGCTCCGTCCCTGTCCGTGAACAGCAGAAGGCCCCAGGTCGGATTCTCCTGGCTCAGCATGTAGAGCGAATCGTTCGCCCGTATGCTGGTCTGGCTGATCGCCGTAATGTTATAGACGGCTGCGTTGAGCTGCTCCTCGCCAATCATCCGTCTCAGCTCGTTCCAGTACTTTACGTTCAGAACGAGCAGCGTCAGCGGAATCTTATACCGGTCGGACAACGCCATGAATACCGTCGTGTCCTTCTGGAAGGACAGCATGTTTTTCAGATTGGTGCTCTCATCCATCGTGGCGAGCGAAGCATTCTTTTTCTGCAGCGCTTCGTTCTCCGCCTGCAGCTGCTTGCTTGCCAGCGTGAACATCCAGGTAATCGCAGTGAATACCGGCGTCATGATCAGCCAGAAATAGCTTTGGCTGGTCACCACGCCTCCTTGCACGACGGTCTGGTAGATCGTGAACGTACCGTAGCCGAACACAAACGCGATATTCAGGATGAGCCCGGTCGTGATCGTCGTGAAATAAGTGACAATCGCGATCAGAAACGCGACGTTCAAGAAAATAATGTTGTGCAGATAAAGATTAGGATCACGCGCCGTAAACACGATGCAGACAAAGCACGCGATGAACAGCAGCAGAAAGCCGCCGTCCGACAACAAGCTTGTGTTACGCCTCATGCTTCCTACCCCCTTCTCTTCTTCCGGTGCTTGCGGACGAGAAGCACAAGCGACACTAGCACCAGTGCAAGCACAAGCATAAACGCGATCATAAAGCTTACCACGTCGCCGCGTTCCAGCACCTGCGTAACAACGGCCGGCGCTTCAGACACCGCTTCCTTCTTGAAGCGGAAGGCATGCACCTCGCCGTCCTTGTCTACCATGGCTCCGTCGCCGAAAATCTTGTACAGGCTGCCGGCGTTCCCGACCAGCTTCGACGCCAGGTAGACGTATTCGGAGCTGCTGCCCGTAATAACCAGGAAGCCATGCCCTTTGCCGTATGGCGAGTCGATTAGCTGCAGCGTTCCGATCCGCTTGCCGTAGCCTTCTTCGATGCTTATCTTCTCATTGGACAAGAAGCCTTCGCCTTGCTTGTCGTATTGGAAATACAGCTTATCGTTGTTCTCCCGGATGTACCGGTTATCCGCATAGGAACCAATCGCGATAATCTGCCGGTCCTTCAGCTCGCTTTCCTTGACATCGTCCTTGTAAAAACGGATTTCGCCCGTGTTGGAGGCAGCGAACTGCCCCATCAGGTTAAACACATTGGAGAGGGCCGCATACGTGTAGTTGTCTTGGGTTTGCGGCAGAACAACGGCTACCCGGTTAAAGCTGCCGTCCCGAAGGAACGGATAAGGATAGTTGTTGAACAGCATGTCCGTACGGTCCTTCGTGTTCAGCTGGAGCACGGAGTCCTTGGAGACAAATGCCCATGGCATCTGGTCCTGGTTGCCGGTACATACCGCATTTTTGATCTCCAGGTCAAACGCCGTCGTGATCGTGAAGTTGCCCGAGATCCCAAGGTTCTTCGGAATGGTCAGCTCGAGATTATCGCCGCCCGCAAGCTCGGCGGACAGCTTCTTGCTTCCGATCGGAACGTTGTTCACCAGCACCGTCACCATCGAACGGTCAAAGTCCAGATTTGTCGCATAACGGAAATCCAGGCTCAGCTTGCTCGCTTCCGCAATAGAGCGGTTGCTTGGCAGCGTAATGTAGTAGCTTTTCTCCCGGTGCGACGGGCCGGTCAGCTTATCGCCGGAATCCGTCAGCGGGAAATACCGGCTGATGCTTTGCGCCGGCGTATTTACCTCCGTCGATTCGTCGACTAGCTTAGATGCTCCTTGCAATTGCCCCATCAAAGCCGGGTTGCCGATAAAACGTCCTGCCTTTTTCAGCATGTCCGCATTATCGGACGTTACAACAAGCAAGGAGGATGTATCGCTCTGGATCAATTGAATCAGCGCTTTATCCTGCAGCGCGGATTCGCTCAGCTTCGAGCGAATGTCTGCCGGAAGATGCTGTGACAGGGCTACCAGAATACGAATCGTTTTCCCCTGCAGGTTGCTTGTCTGATACGGCAGGAGCGGAATGGGATGCGAGGCGTCCTGGCTTACGCCCGTTAATCCGGACAACGCATAGACGGCAGCCTCCGTCTCGTTCAAATCGACTTCCTCCGGCACGAAGACGCCGGCTTGTCCATCCTGAATGGTATCCAGGCCCAGGAAATGGCGGTTGAAATCGCTGATGCTCGCACCGACCGGCTTGGCCGAATATTTCACGTCGACGCCCGAGCTGTCGAAGATTTGCAGCCAGCTGCCCTGGTCCTGCGAAGGCACGCACATCTGATCCGAATTGTTGCGCGTCTGAATAACGCCTTCAATGGTCAGCTCGTTAACGCCGCTCTTCAAATACTCAAGCGGGAGTCCGATTGACCGGGTAACCTTTTGATTCGTCTCGGTGCCGGGCTTTAACGTGTAGAACGGCTTGCCGTTGAGCTTAAGCGTAACCACCGATAAATCGTTAAGGGTAAGCTGGGAGACTTTATAGTCCAGCCTGAAAGTGGCACTCTCCACGTTCCAGTAATCCGGCACCTGAAAGAACTGCTGCGCATAGGCATTGGTGCCAAGAAGCGAGGTTTCCGACATAGGCGTTTCGTAAGTCTTCTGTACCCCGGGCGCTGCGGATAGCGTCCCCGTGCCCGGGACCAGCAGCGCTATAATCAGCGCGATGACCCCTGCCGTAAATCCGGCTTTTCTCATAAATTCACTTCCTTTCGGTCAAAACCGTTCTGTCTTGTACCATTTGGCCTCGCGTTTAAAAATCACGTCCTTCAAATATTGAAACATGCCATTGGCGGCAACAAGCATCCACAGCTGACAGTAAGTAACGTACATAAGCAGAATAATGACGAGATTCGAAGGGTGCATTTCGCCTTTTTCCGTGATAAGCGTGATGAACGTCCCTACCACGAACAAGGTAATGGCCAGTATCCATAAGTAGAAGCTTAGTCCCTCAATCGTGGTATGCACGTAACCCAGCGCATGCAGAATGAGCAAAGCGTCCGACGTTAAGAGCGAGGTGACAAGCAAGAAATAAATAGCCAGAAAATAAAGAATGTCGAAGCGGATTCGGCGCGCTTCCGGCCGGAAGAGCAGCGGGACGTTTTTGACGATCACGTAAATATTCCCCTTCGCCCAGCGCGTCCGCTGTTTGAACCATACCTTCAGCGTCTGGGGCTCCTGCTCCCAGGTAACCGACTTCGGCTGGAACTTGATCCGGTAACCCATCATGTAGATCCGGAAGCTGATCTCGGTATCCTCCGCGATCGCTTTCGTATCCCAGCCTCCGATAGCCTCAATGATATGGCGGCGCATGATGAAGTTGGTGCCCGGAATCGTGCACAGCTTGAACAGCTTCCACCTGCCGGCTTGGGCCATCCATTGGAACGATAACGTCTCGATATTAATAAACCGGGTAAGCAGGTTTTGGTCCCGGTTGCGCGTCCGGAACTTGCCGATAACCGCACCAAGCTTGGCGTCGTTCACGATTTCGGCTACCAGGTAACGAAGGGCTGTCCGCTCCGGCGTATTATCGGCATCATAGATGGCGATAAGCTCGCCTTTGCTGCGGGTGAAGCCGATGTTAAGCGCATTGGACTTGCCTTTACCCCCGGTTATGTTATCGGTATTGATGATAATGAGATTGCGTCCCTTGTATTTCTCCTGAAGCTGACCCAGCAGCACGCTGCTGTTATCCGAGGAATTATCGTTAATGACGATAATCTCGTAACGGTCATGCGGATAATCGAGCGCAAGCAGCGACTCTACCGTTTTGACGATAACCTTGCCCTCGTTATGGGCCGGTACCATAATCGACACGAAGGGCTCTTCTCCCGGCAGAAGCTCGGGCGGCTTCTCGCTCTCCAGCTTTATATAGTAGAAGTAGCCGGCGATAATCAGCGCGATATTAACGAGCAGCAGGGACCAGATGCACAGCACGCATATGACCATTAATATATCCGGTATCGTCATAGGCCGCCTCCCGACTTGTAGTATTTTTTCTTATATAACCGGTATCCGATCAAGAGGAATACGGCGAACAGCATCAAGGTTGTAATAATAAGGACAATCAGGATCCGGTTCTGCACCGAAAATAAAGCATGAAAAGTGACCTTTTGTTCCGGCTGCGAGACGACGGGCGCTTGCTCTTCCGGTTCGGCCTGATCCTGCAGATCGGCCGGCTTGCCATCCAGAAGAAGCGCTCCGCTGCGAGACTCGGCCTTGTGCGCGCTGCTGCTGAGGCTATGCGTCTCCGACTTGAAGTCCGCAAACGGCAGCCAGCTGCCGGCAGCCTCGCGAACGGCTTCTTCCTGACTGGCATCGCTCTCGAACCAGTCAAAGGTAACGGCCAGATTTACCGGAAACGCTGGCCAGATCTTGTTCTCGCGGCTGATCCGGAGCAGCACCTTGGCAGGCATCATATACGGGGATGCGGCAAAGGGCTGTACCGCCTCCGTTTGCCCGGATGCCCTCCCTGATTCATTGGCGAACAGGATGGTCGTATCCGAGAACGCAAAGCCCGCTTCGCGCTCTTCCTTCCCCTGGGCCCGCTTCATATCTCCCGTCATCCCGAGCGGGGCAATACCCGCATCGGCCAGATGATTCAGAAAGCCGTCCATCTGCGCCTTCAGAATAGAGGGATCCTGCCCCGCCGACGTTGGCGTCGGCACTTGCACGAGCACGCTGCCGTTATGAGCCTGCACGGCTTGCAGAGCGGCCACATATCGCTGCATTGCCGGATAATCGGTATTTTGAAACAACGGACTTACGCTGACCAGGAACGGAATTCCGGCATTGTACAGCTGTTCCGACAACGCCTCCAGCTTGTCCAAATCGATAAAAGGCGTGATGCCGCCAATAAGCAGATAAGATTGCGTCGGAGCACCCGCCTTAAGCCAGGTCCGCAGAACATACGCGACTGCCAATTCGCTCAGGTTGCCCGATTGAAAATACGATACGTATGCATAACCGCCGGCCGATACGGCAAATGGCGTCCGGATCGCTCCCTCCGAAGAGGTTATCTGCCCGTAAGTCTCGCCTTTCCCTTCCGTAATATAGGCAAGACGATCAACGAAGATATGATCCTCGGAGAGCCCGTTTACCGACAGCTTTAAGGACTGCCTGCTTGCCGTTTCGGTCTTCAGAGCCAGCTTCCCGCGAAGGACCTCCGGCGGATTAGCCCCGATATGCAGCCATTCTCCCGTAAAACCCGTCATGCCATGCGTAATGGATCCGCATAAATCCTCCGTATTGCATACGGTAATCAGCTTCGCATTATCTTTGGCCATTTCGGGCTTATAAGCATCCGAAGCAACCGTCGTCACCGTCGCTCCCAAGGAGAGCAGCAGCCGCTGCAAGGCCTCTATATTGCCTGCCGCAGGAGTATCCACTCCCAGGCTGTCATAGACGAGCAGCACCCGGGCAGCTTTCGCTGAATCCTGCGCAGCCGCTGCCGGAGCCGGAATCAGCACCGCCGCCGGCAAAGAGAGACAGAGCATGACGAGCAGCCACAGCTTGATTCCTCTCCGTCTTCTCATTGCTGTCCCCCCTGTAACAACGCGGATGGTTCGGGGTCTTCTTCGCCCGCATTTTTCTTCGCGTTAGGCCCCCATAAGCGGCGGCATACGCAGTCGGCAATAACCCAGAAGGTCACGAGATCAAACGCCACCGCAAATAAAAACTCATGCTTGGCGAGGTCCGCGTCCCCGGCGCCGATAACCGAAACCGCCATTGCGCATAGTCCCGCCAGCATCATCATGAGAATCATCGACAGCCGAAGCGTTCGCCGAAGCGCCCGCTCCTTCACGGCCCGGTAGAAGGATGCGGCGTACAGTCCCGCAATGACAATCATCCATATGACTACAAACCCGGAAGTCTTCGGTGCAGCCCATTCTTTCAGATAGCTGTACCCGGAAAAGGCCAGCGTACGCTTGCCGAACGGCTTGTCCGCCGACTTCTCGTAATTCCCGAGCTTGGTTCGGTTAGAAAAGGCATTGCGGGCCGCCGTCTCGAATATTCTCCCGGCCGAATCGGGATGGGTCAGATAATACCTGGCGATGGAGGGGAAGCCATACTTATCCAAAAATTGCGTCTGCATCTCTTCCGATTCGACTGGAATTGGAGAGAATTGGTCATAATAAATGGCGCCGGTAAGCACCGCGAACTGCCTGTCGATCCCGAAGAAATCGAGTGCTTGCTCCGGATTATCCGCTGTCATCAATACGCCCCTCGTCATGGCGTGGTACTTGTTAATGTTGACGAACTGCTCCGGAATGAGGACATAGGTGCCTACCGCAGTAAGCAGCAGGACAACCGCCTGCATTCCGGCGAGCGTACGGAAGATCCTATCCCGCTTCAGGAAGACAAACAGTACCGCCACCATGGCGACAATTAGGCCAATCGGCGCATTCTGCTGCTTGCTTGTCGTAAGGATCATTGCGCTAGCTCCAAAAAGGAACAGCAGGAAATAGTCGTTGTACTGGCGCTGGTACAGCAGCATCCCCGCGCTGAACAAATACATCAGCATGATCAGAACGACGCTTTCGCTATAGAAAGAGTTGAAATACGCGAGGTATCCGATATCCCCGAATACAAAAACAGCGCCAAGCGCCAGTCCGTAGCCCGCACGGCGCGAAGCCTTCCATGCGGCTGCCTTCACTAGCAGGTAAACCGCCCCTACATACAGCACGCCGTAAAGCGCCGCCTGAATCCGGATATCGAACTGACGGTTATAACCAAACCATTCGCTGATCGTAAGCGCTAGACGAACGAATAGCGTTTGAGAGGAATACAGCAGGGCGCTATTCTCGTTGTAGTATTGGAAAATTCCGAAATTTTTGACAAAATATCCGAGTGTCTGGCTCGTATAATCCGGCGCATTGAAGTACAGGCCGTTGCTATATAGAATCCGGTAATAATCCCCATTGTCCGCCATTCCGATATAAGGCGGAATAAAGAGCTCGATCAGCAAAATAAGCGCAACGCCAAACGCCGCCAGCGAGGCCGGAGATATGTATTTTTGCCATACGATTATCGTTTGTACGAGCTTTATTCGCCGCAGCTTATTCATGCCATGCCCCTTTCCTTGCGCGTTCTATGAAGTCTTAATAGGCATAAGCCAATAAAGCCGTCAAATTATCGAACGAATAGACTTCTTCCGTTGCCGGATTCCCGAAGCTTCCGGCAATCGGGCTTGCTTGATCGTCCACGCGGTATTGCTCCATGCGTTTCACGCTGTTCCGGTAAAGCACTTGATCTCCAATCGTCGAGCCAATCATCGCGGCGATCGCGTAAGCGGCCGTCGATTGAATATCCGTCACCGGCTTGCCGTCCCGGCCGTAACGTCCGTACAGCGTTCCCGCTTCCACTGCCTTCTTGAGATACGTAATGCTGGCGGGACGCTCCTGATCAATCTCGGCGAGCGACAACACCGTCAGAAGAGACTCAATGGTACTGATTTCCCCTTCATGGTCGCCGTACTTGCCTGATTCGTAATCATAACGGGTTTCGTAAAAAGGGAACTTATCGGATAAATACCCTCCCGAGACGATTGTAAGCAGGTTGTCTTCCAATGCCCGTTTATCCTTGGACGGAACCTCCAGCAGCCGGATGGACCGAAAATCGGCATAGCATAAGGTTAGGAAATCGTTAGTTGTTCCATAGGTACCGTCGTAGAAATCGTAAAGCTTGTCCCCTTGGACATTGTGTTCATAGACGAGTCCGCCGTAATGAGCGGCCTCCCGGCCATAGTTGCCGTCATTGCCAAAAGCCGTCTCGGCCTCGTATAATGCGCGAATGATCCGCAGATCGTCGACAACGGCATTAACGGTATATTTTTTATCGTGAAGAGGACTATAGCGATAGCTGAAGCCATAATCCGCTGCCAGCGTCACTCTAGCCCGCGACCATGCGGCATCAAACGCTTCCCGCTGCCCGGTAAGCGCGTAATAACGCATCAGCAGACCGGCCGACTCGCTTAGCGTCTCATGACCGGTAGCGGTCTCCGCTGCCTCATCCGTTTCCTTATAATTCGTGTAGATGCCGGCCTCTCCCGTAAGCTTCTGATCAATAAATTGCTGCAGTTGCTCACGATGCGGGGTCAGCTGAGGCGTATCGCCATATTTCGAGGGCAGGGCAACACTGTCTTTGCTGCCTTCCACCCCGCCGTCCTTGCTGCTATAAACCCAATACACGGCCAGCAGGATGACAATCAAAGCGGCCGCAAAACCCCATCGCTTGTTCACGGTCTTCAACCCCATGCCTAAAATCTGTTACTCTATCCCCATCTTAAATATCATACCTTTTGCTTTAATCCCGAGACGAGTAGCAATTAAAGGAAGTTTCATGTTACGCGTCAAAAAAGGACTTTATTCAAGGATAACCGATAAATGTTGCTAAAATATGAGAATTTTTGACTAAATTTTGAGCTTTGGCCGGGTTAAACGCTCTCATTTTTTTCAGACTTGCGGTCTATTTCAAATGATAAAACAACAAAGGAAAAAAGCGGAAACCAGTCCCGTCAGGGATCTAATTTCCGCTTTTATCTTGGGAAGAGCTTCTGAAGATCCGGTCCAAATGACGGGAGACCATACGCTCCATCTCTCCGGTATCAATCCGCTCCGGAACCATGACCCGATGCACCACCAAACCATCCACAAGGGCGTGCAGCAGTTTCGTCTCCTCTCCGGGGTCAATTCCGTCCTTGGCCAGATTAAGGTTAATCAAAGTATCGAGCATTTGCCGAAAGCCGGCATACAGCTCGTCATGCACTTCAAGACTAAGCTCGCGAATAGCTGGGTCGGAAATCGTCTTCCCGACATAAGAAAGCCACAGCTCCGCCTCCGCCGTACGCTCCTCGTCCAGTGGCAGCAGCTCGGCGATAACCATCTCCATATTGCGCCGCATATCAACGGTATAGCTCAGCTTCCGGATGCGTTCATTCACACGCTTCGACAACAGCCGCATGGAGAAGGTCAGCAGCTCGGCTTGCGTCTCGAAATAATGCCTCAGCGAACCAAGCGATAGGCCCGCTTCATCGGCTACACGGCGTACGGAAAGCTTGTCCAAGCCTTCCCGGCGGATCACCTTCCAGGCTGCCTCCGCCAATTGTTCCTTGCGTATTTGATGATCGACAATTTTAGGCATGGCTCTATTATAATCCTCCGTCCTTTTTTAGCACAACTGTGTTATAATCTTAATAATACAATTGTGCTAAAAAAGGAGCGGATTCATACCTCTATGGTCGTCTCTGTCATTATCGGCTGTGAAATTGCGTTCTGGGTGTTTGTGCTTGCGGGTCTGGCATGCCGATACCTTCTGCGCCGCAAGACATTAGGCGCTGTTCTGCTTGCCTGCACACCGGTTGTAGATTTAGTTCTGCTTGCAGCCACCGCATACGACTTGCATCAAGGCGGAGAAGCCAGCTTCATTCATGGCCTCGCCGCCATTTATATCGGCATCTCAATTGCGTTCGGCAGCCGGATGATCCGCTGGGCGGATATCCGCTTTGCTCACCGGTTCGCCGGAGGTCCCCCTCCTGAACCAAAGGTTAAGCATGGCGCGGAGCATGCGCGGAATGAGCGAAAAGGATGGCTCCTCCATCTTCTTGCCTGGGGCATCGGATGCGCTTTGCTGCTTGGCATTATTGCATGGATCGGCGATGAGACCCGGACGGCAAGCCTTCGATCGCTCATTCAGATGTGGTCCATTGTCCTCGCTATCGATTTCCTGATGAGCTTTAGTTACACGTTATGGCCGCGCAAAGCAAAGAAAGAGCATAGCGATTAAGCTATGCTCTTTCTTTGCTATTATCTTATCTCTGGCTCTGCATAGCCCAGGCTTCCACATCCCATGTTTTCGTTGCCCAATCCTCATAGAAATCAGGCTCGTGAGAGACGAGAACGATCGTACCCTTGTAGGCTTTCAGCGCACGCTTCAATTCCGCCTTGGCCACGATGTCCAAATGGTTCGTCGGTTCGTCGAACAGGATCCAGTTGCTCTCCCGCATCATCAGCTTGCACAAGCGAACCTTCGCCTGCTCTCCCCCGCTGAGCTGGTTAAGCGGGCGGGTAATATGCTCGTTCTTGAGTCCGCAGCGGGCAAGCGCTGCGCGAACCTCATGCTGGTTCATGAAGGAAAACTCATCCCATACATCCTCCAGCGGAGTCATCGTCGGCGCCTTCGCTTCCTGCTCAAAGTACGCAGGCGATAAATAATCGCCTAGGTAGGTCTTGCCGTCCAGCGGCGGAATAACGCCAAGAATCGATTTCAAGAGAGTGGATTTACCCACGCCGTTGCAGCCTACGATCGCAATCTTATCGCCGCGCTCAATAACCATATCCATCTTGGGAAGAAGGGGTTTGTTGTAGCCGATAACCATTCCCTGCGCTTCGAATACGGTCTTGCCGCTTGTTCTGGACTCCTTGAAGTTAAAGGTTGGCTTCGCGGCTTCCTCCGGCTTATCGATGAGATCGATGCGGCCCAGCTGCTTCTCGCGGCTTTTCGCACGCCCTGAGGTAGATGCGCGAGCCTTGTTTTTCTGAATAAACTCTTCTTGCTTCTTAATATAATCCTGCTGCTTCGCGTAGGCGTCGATATGCTGCGCTTTGTTCAGCTCGGCCATCTCCAGGAACTTCTCATAGTTGGCGGTGTAACGCGTCAGCCTCGTAAATTCAAGATGGTAAATGACGTTAACCACCTGGTTCATAAAGCCGGTCTCATGAGAAATAAGAACAAAGGCGTGAGGATAATTCTTCAAATAATTCGTCAGCCAGATAATATGCTCTTCATCCAAATAGTTGGTAGGCTCATCAAGCAATAAGACGCCCGGCTTCTCCAGCAGCAGCTTGGCAAGCAGAACCTTCGTCCGTTGTCCGCCGCTAAGCGCCGTAACGTCACGATCAAGACCAATCGCATTGAGCCCCAGACCATTCGCCATCTCGTCGACCTTCACGTCGATCAAATAGAAATCGCCGATTTCGAGCTCCTCTTGGATTTCTCCCATCCGTACTAGCAGCTGCTCCAGCGTATCCGGATCGGCATCGCCCATCTGCGCGGCAATATCGTTAAGCTCCTCCTCCAATTCAAGCAGCGGCAGGAACGCGTCCTTGAGCACATCGCGAATCGTCTTCCCCGCTTCAAGCTTCGTATGCTGGTCCAGATAACCGTAACGGACCCGGGGCGTCCATTCCACCCTGCCTTCGTCCTTCAATAGCTTACCCGTCAAAATATTCATAAGCGTCGATTTCCCCGTACCGTTCGCGCCAACCAGACCGATATGCTCCCCTTCAAGCAACCGGAAGTTCACGTCCTTAAACAATACCCGATCGCCAAACGTATGCGATAACTGCTCCACTGTTAACAAACTCATTCTCTTTTATCTCCATTCCTTTATACGCTACCGTTAAACCCGACATTCTCTCGATTCGTCATTGTACCATAAAACATTCTATTCCAGTTTATAATACGTAAAGTTATATGAATATGACCAATCATTAGGCGACAAATAAAAAAGCCTCGCGCATTGGCGAAGCTTTTTTGCATCCTCTTTTTCTACCGCCCGACAAACATAGCAGAACCATTATCTCCCGAATAAGGCGGATCTCCGGGGATGGTAACGTAACATATAATAAGCTTGTACGACATCCCCTTGGTAATCGGCTGCATAAACGTGAGTATGAAGCTCTTGTTCTGCGCGTCCACCGGTTGAATCGTGACCCGATTAGCCGTCAGGGCATTCTGCGGCCCTACCGCGTCATTTTTGCCCAATGTGGCAATACCGGACGGTATCGCTTCGGTTGTGCTCTGTATCCAATAGTTAGACGGATTAACGCCTTTAGCCTGATCAACCGTCCGGTCATACGTGATTTGAAGTTGATTCTGGGACAATTGCGTCGCCGACTGAAGCATTGGGATCGTCTGAGGAGCCGCATGCGCCGAGGTTGACGCCAATATAAACATAAACGCCATCAGACCTACCATCTTCCTAGCACCTGCTATTTTCATCTTAACGCTCCTTTCTTCTCAACAACTATCATTAGCGTATCCTCGGGTTTCCATTTTATTCGGGAAGCATTTCATACAGACGGATGCACGGATCCATACCTGTTCCAATCATAAGAAGAGCCGGAATCCTCAGCGGATTTCCGGCTCTTTTACTATTATAAACTTAGCGATATCTTTGTCTTCTCATCCATTGGGTTGCTACCCATTTCTCCCCGGCTGCTACGGGATGACCTGCATGCAGCGTTAACTCGTTCAAGCGGGTATCGTTATAAAAATATTCAAAGTAGACCGCGCTGCCTTTCTTGGGCGTTACCGAAAAATGAAGAGAAGGGAAATACGTCTCGCCGCCTTCTTCCACGTCATTCAAATACATGACCAACGTGCTGATCCGATTGTTCATATTGCTGCCAGGCGTGAAATAGTCGAAATGAGGATGATACTGTTCTCCGGGCTGATACCGCAGCACCTGCAGCGGCTCCGCATGGGAGACCGGGATATTCATGAGCTCAGCAACCCGGGCTTCTACTTGACCGATACACTCATTTTCGCCTTCCTCAAAAAACATGCTGCTGCTGGTTCTGACCTCGCTGACATCGTGAGAGCTCCCGATTTTGGCCCGCTGCATTCTAGCCGTAGCCAAGTCGATCAATAAATCGCATTCCGCCCAGCTTAATACATTATCCAGGATCAAAATAAGCGGTTCATCCAGCTTCCCAACAATACGAATCTCTTTGTCCTTGGTTAAGATCTTATTCCCTGAAGACGTTACGATCGTCTGCTCTTTAATGGTCATCGCTTTAGTTCCTCCAATATAGAATACTGAGGACGTATTCGATTCTGCATCTAGTCAGTCGATTAGTAATTCTCCGTTCAAAGAGGAAATCCCTTTATGGCAATACTCCGGCAATTTGCAGGACCGTCAGAGTAACCTCTATGACAATGAGGATTACGATAATCCATTCAACGAACAATCCGCGTATGGAATGGCTGATTGTTGAGAAGCCTTCCATGATATGATGAAGAAACTCTGTTTTGCTTTTTAATATTTTATAGCGGTCATTCAGTTCGAAAAACTCCAGCATGCTGTCGTAAAACTCACCGGCTTGGCTGCTGCTCCACGTAATATCGGGCTTATCCAAAATCATGATATAGCCAAGGGTGTTGTACTCGTAACGCAAGATGATAGCCGTTGTCCTGGCCAGCTCTTTATTGCCGATTCTCAGCTTTCCTTTTTCCAGCCGCTCAATCATGGTTTCCAGCTTGTCATGAATTTTCCCGAGCTGCTCCTCTACTTTCTCAAGCGCAACCGACTTCGCAAGCACCGTAGAAATAAGCTCAGGATGGAAAACCTCGTATTCGGGCACTTCCACATACTCATCGGTCAGCTCGAACGTCTCGAACTCTCCGTAATGAAGTCTGTAGTCATCGGTATATCTGTCCGCATTCAAAATATCAATATCCGGCTCGAAGGATTGGAGGTATCCCAAAAAAACCTTTATATCTTCAGGGCGTGAATGATTAACGAAAACAATACTGCCGAAGGAAAAAACCAGTACCTGCTGCGAATCGGCTACCGGATGCTTAAGGATGGCCGCAAGCACTTCCCCTTTCAACATTAAAGGCTGCTCCCAGGTGTATTTCTTAGGAATTCCGCAATGGATCGCAATCTGATTCAGATCAATTTCATTCGTGATGGCAAAAGCTTTAAAGGTCATTTCCTTCATTTCTATCACTCTTTTCAGTCAAACTGAAATTTTAGGCGTATTATCACATTATTCCCTGTCCTTATTTCTTATAACCCATTCCGCTCCCTAACAAAAAAGCCGGAATCCTCAAGTGGGATCCCGGCCTTTTCCGCTTATGAACTAGCTCACATTGAAATATTGAATAATGCCGACGGTTACAATGAAGATAAACACATAGATGAGCAGATTCCTTACACCTCTTAATTTCTTCTTTTGCTTGATGCGACCGCGGACCGTGTGCCCGAATTCGCTCCACTGCTCGTCCGTAAAGCACCTGCGGGGAAAGATATGGGCGGTTACGCCGTTGACCATTAAATAAATGGCCGATTTGGTAGCGAATAGACCGGTAAAGTCCGTCCACTGCATTCTCACAGTCAGCGAGTCGCTCTCCAAAACCACTCCCTCGTCCGACCATGTGTACTGCCTCTCTTCGTTTACCAATCTATTCTTAAGGTTATTCTTGTGGGCCTTTATAAGGAAGAAAGCCAACAGAGGCACGAAAATAAAGATGAAAACCATAAAAGGATTTAAGCTGGAGAGGTCCTTCTCCGCAATAGCCAGCACGATATCCAAAATAGAGATGAGGTACAAAAAACCAAGGAGATAGGGATAAGGTTTCTTAAATAGATAGGATAGCTGCAGCTGTACCAAATCTTCTTTGGTAAGAGTGACCGAAATAGATCCTTGCATGATTTTCCCTCCGCATAGTATTTTCCATAATATTCAAATTCGACTATACCATGCCATACTACCTATGTATAGAAAAAAAAGACCAGAAATCATCCGGCGAGGATTTCTGATCTTTCGTACCATATAAGGATTCGTCAAGGAGTAACCGAACCTACCGTCCCGCCCCGAATAAGAGAGACATAGATCCGCTCCTGCTCGACCTCTTGTCCGCAGATGATCTTAAGAAGCTGCTCCGCTGCAATAGCTCCCCACTTGCGCTTGGAATAATCGATGGTAGCGAGGCGAGGATGCATGAAGGAAGCCAGCTCCAGATTATCAAAGCCGATCAGATGCAGGTCCCTGCCGATGACAATATCCGGATGATTCCTTTGCAGGTAATGGCACATCCCGATCGCCATCTCGTCGTTGAAGCAGAATATCGCCGCCGGTTCGCCTGTAGAGCCGATAATGCCGTCCGCGACTAATCTTGCCGCGGCATGCTCGCCCGAGGACTTGTTGAAATCGCCTTCAATAACAGTAAGCGAAGCATCGCTTGCACGCTCTACCACCTGGGTGGCCGCCGCCAAGCGCTGCCTGGAGTCAAACGAGCCTCTTGGCCCCGTTATGGCATACAGCTTCCGGTGTCCTTGCTCCAGCAAGTATTCGATCGCCAGCGCCGCTCCGGCTTTATTGTCGAGCAGCACCTGGTTAACGTTCGCATGGTTCAGCTCCCGGTCCAGCACGACCAGCTTATGCCCTCGTTCCGCGTAGCTGGCCAGCTCCTTGCTGTCGAATGTCTCGTCGAGGATAATCGCTCCGTCGATCAATCTCTCCGGAAGCATGCGGTGCGACTGCTTGCCGCTGCAGACGATCAGATCATAGCCTTTAACCGACAGCACTTCCTTCATCCCTTGAAGGAGGTCTCCATAGAACGCCCCGCTGAAATCGGTCAGAAATACCCCGATGATTTTCGTTTCTCTCCGCTTGAGCGATCGCGCGGCAGCATTCGGGACATAGTTCAATTCACTGGCAACCGCCAATATTCTGGCCGTTGTTTCTTCCGTTACTTTCGGATTACCGTTTAACGCGTAAGATACGGTCGATATTGAAACGCCCGCTTGTCTGGCGATGTCTTTAATGCTGACCACAGTTCCCACTCCTCCTTGTCCTTATTCTACTATAACACAAGGACTGGCGGCACCAAGATACCACCAGTCCTTCCGATTACATAAATATTTCAACGCGGTTGCCTTCAGGGCGCAGACTTGCAGTCAGCTGTTCTTCCGCAATACGCACGCCGCCATCGCGGTAACGGTTATCCGTATAGGTAAACTCCGTTTCCCGTCCGTTAATGAGGATGCGGTTTACGCGCGTTCCTCCGCCAAGACGATAAACAAACGTAACCGGCTTGCCGTTCCATCCAAAATCAAACGTCAGTCCGTCCAGCTTCTCCGGCAATACCGGATCGACAACAAGATCGCAGCCGAGCTGACGAATCCCGAGGGCATTCGAGATCAGCTGGTTCATGTAGATTCCCGGGCCGCTCGAATAAATACGCCATCCGCCCTTCACCTGCACGCTGCCATCGCGAAGCTCGCCGAAGCGCTCCTGAGCATCGTAACGGTTCATGAACTTGCCGTCGGAGCTGCTGAAGTAGGAGTTGCTTTGACGCAGCTCGGCGTTTGGCACAACGTCGCGAAGACCAACCGGGTTGATGGTCAAGAGTCCCTTCCATACTTCGTCGGTCTTGCCCAGCTTCGCCATCGCCTCTACGAAACGGATATGCGCATGGACGTACTGCAGGCCAATTTCCCGTCCGAAGTTAGCGGCCTGTTCCGCGCGCTTGAAGTTTACGCTGACGCCGCCCGCGTAATTCGCAGGCCGGTTCATCAGACGCACGCCGTCCGGACAGTACAGCTTCTCTTTGATAATGCGGTAGTGAGCTTCCGCCTGTTCTTCCGTCAGGAGCTCGCTGATCATGCTGCGCGTCATCGGAAGCAGACGGTATTGAATACCCGTAGTCGTGTCTGTCGGATGCAGCATCAGCTTCGCTTCCTCCGGCTTCTCCATATAGACGAAGCCTGGAATAACCTCTTCCGCCAGCATGTAGCGGTTAAAGTCCGTCTGAATGCCCGCGGCAAGCTGCGCAAGCTCCTCGGCAAGCGCGGAATCAAAGGTTTCCAGCACGCGGCCGAATTGCGCGATAACCTGATAAGTCAGCGAAACCGTCCAGCTGCTGATCATATATTTTTTGAGCTGTGCATTTGCCGGCTGCAGCGTGTCGTCCCAGTCTCCGTCGCCGTAGGAGGACAGATGCGTGCCATGCAGGAAATGCTCTTTAATGTAGTCGATCTCCTTGATTGCATGATCAAGCAAGGTTGCGGATTGTTCCGTGAATTCGCCCGTATGGCGGATCGAGTAAGGAACGCGCTGCTCCAGAATGCCGTAATCCTTGGTCGCGGCCAGATAATCGCCGAGCACCTTCAGCGGCCATACGATAATATCGCCATGGCTCTCTTCCTGCTGGATCCGGTAATAACGGTCGAACATAAACCATTGCGGCCAGTTGCCTTCATCTTCGTATTGATGCGAGTAAACGGTCTTCAGAATTTCCGCCACTTGCTCGTACTTATGCGTGGACAGGAAATATTCCGCCGGCCCTTGGCATACGTCGCGCGTACCCCAAGCCGCTCCTCCGTATTGCTCGAGGCCATGCGGCACCGAATAGTGGACGAGCATATTATGCGTATACCACCATGCGAGCGAGTTCATTTTGACAAGCTCAGCCTTCGCAGCTCCGTCATGGGACAGCCGGAAGCCGTTCATCACCTGACGCAAAAAGGCTCTATAGCGCTCGCTCTCTCTTGCCGCCTGCTTTTCTTCGAACGGCAGTTCTTCGCCTTGCAGCAGCCCTTGCACCGTAAGGGTCCAAGCCGAAGTTGCCGCAAGCTCAAGAACAACAAGCGATGCCGCACCCGGCGTTAAGCCTTCGGCAAGAGCGCTCTCGTCCAGAGCGGTTACCGCCGCACCGTCTACGCGCATACGGTATTGCAGGTTCGGGAACACCTTCGTGCTTTGCGACTGGCTGTCCGCCTTAAAGATCAGCATGCCGTCCTTCTCCTCCATGGAGTAAGGCAGCTCGTATTCGTTATTGTTCATCGACACCTGATTCGTTACTCTAAACCGGTAGCCGAGCCCTTTCTGCGAGCGAAGCTCCAGGCGGACCTCCGGCGAATCCACCGTTGTGTAGTTCGTGATGACAAGCGTATCGTCCGCCGTCTTATAGAACCATTTCGCATAGTTGAAGCCCATCTCGAACATCGAAGGCATCGCAAGCAAGCGATAAACGCCGTCAACTTCAACGTAAATACGCTGACCGGAAGTCTTGAGCACGTTAAGCGCATTACGCGCATTGGTTATCATTTTATGGAAATTCGTATTGCCCGCCAGAAGCTGCGAGTTGAAAATCCCGTACATATAAGAAGTCGTCGTCATCACGTTATCCGTCATGCGGTCGTTGCCGCCGGACATCAGGATGTGGCCATGCGGACGCTCGACAAGCAGCTCCTTCTCCTTAAGCACCACATGCTCATGCGTTTCCGTGAAGAAGGATAGAAGCTGACCGTCCTGGAATTCTTCCTGCTCCCGGATCGGGTACATCGACTTGATCTCTTCGGGATCCATAGACAATGTACGAAGCGGCGATCCGATCGCAGACGAAACGACAACCTTCGGGTAAGTCTCTTCCGACTCAGCTTGCTGCGTCTTGTCGGCGGACTCTATCTGCTTCCAAGCCTCCAGCACTTCCTCGAAATATTCCAGCTTCTCAATCGCCGAAGGATGATCCTTCTTGAACAGTCCGTAGAATACGAAGCGGGCCTCGCCTTGAACCTGCTTCTTCGGAGTTTGAAGGGCTGCGTACGTGAACTCATATTGATAGATCTCATTCGCCAGCGCAGGCTTCAGCAGAGCTTCCGGCACATCGGTCTCTTTGTGGCTTAAGCCGAAGAATTGGAAGCCGTCCGTCGAATAGCCTGCCGCTCCCGTCAGCGAACCATGCTGCATATAAGGGAAAGCGCCTCCCATCGGCTGGTTTTGCCGGAAGCACAGCGCATAACCAAGCTGCTCGTCCCGGAATACCTTATGGTCAACGTATTGAGAGATATACGCCTCGTTCGTCCGGACAGCTCCGGTATCCCCAAGACCCAGATCCTGTCCGTAGACAACGTCAATCGATGCATCGCTGCCTTGAACGGTTACGTCCCAGAACCAAATGCCATGCTTCGTTAAGGCAAAAGAAACCTTGTATTGCAATTCGCCGCCAAATGCCGCTCCATCCCAGACCAGCTTATCGCCGGCTTTCGTCAAACGGCTGGATGAGCGGATGCCAAGCAGCGGTTCGAAGCGGATCCCTTCCTCTGTATGCTTGCGCAGATAAAGGTTGTTCATGGATCCGTCAACCGGATGCGTCATGACCTGATTCAGCATCGTTTCTCCGGACCGGGCAACAAACAAATCGCCGCTGCTCCAGAATTCGAATGCCAGTTCCCCGTTTTCCAAACGGATCGTACTTTTTGCTGTCTCCATTATTTCAATTATGCCTCCCCATTTGTCCAACCTCATGTTATAGCCGAAATGGTTACGTGTAGGATTGCCTATTCGCGTTATATTCTTCACACCGATGAAGTCAAAATCAACCATAGAAACGTTTCGATAATACCTAGAACAGGATTATAATCAAATAATTTTGGGTCGTCAACCTTGTAAAAAGGACAAATAGAAACGTTTCTATTAATTCCAACGTGTAAAAAAATAATACTTGAAAGCGCTTATGCTCTGATCTATAATGTCGTTGAAACGTTTCTACAACGAATTAACCTAGAATTAAACGCAGGGAATTGTCCTACAGAACATCTGAGAAGGAGGGAATCGGGCGCTATCGAAACGATTCTCGAACAGAGGATTGACTCAAAAAGCGAATACGACGGCGAAGCGCTAACCTGACGCAAAGCCGAATAATTGAAGCATTGCCACTGCATACTATTTTTTAACAACCGACAACATGGGGAGGTCTTGTTTTTATTATGACATTCAAAAAATCTCTTACCGCTACGCTCGCAGGCTCCGTTCTGCTCATGGGCATTCTATCCGCTTGCGGCGGAAATAAAGCAGACAACAACAGCACCGCGGATCAAGGCAGCACGGGCAAAGGCAGCAAAGGCAAAGTTACTCTTAATGTATGGGGCATGGGCGAAGAAGCCAAATCCCTTCCGAAAATCGCCGAGCAATTCGAAGCCGAAAATCCGGACATCAAAATCAATGTTCAGCCGCTTCCATGGGACACGGCGCATGACAAGCTGCTGACGGCTGTCGCGTCGAAAAAAGGTCCGGACGTTGTGCAAATGGGTACAACATGGATTCCGGAGTTCGCTAACGCCGGCGCATTGATGGACCTGTCCTCCGATATCGCTAACTACCCGGAGCTTGCGGACAGCAACTTCTATGACGGTTCCTTGAATACAACGAAATACGACGGCAAAACCGTAGGCGTACCTTGGTATATCGATACCCGCGTTCTTTACTACCGCACGGATCTGTTGAAGGAAGTCGGCTACGACCAAGCGCCTAAAACTTGGGATGAGCTGAAAGAAGCGGCGGACAAGCTGAAGGCACGCGGCACGGGCAAATACGGCATCAGCCTTGACGTAAAAGAACAGACTCTTATGTTCATGTTCGCTCGCCAGAACGGCTCCAAGCTGATCGAGGGCAACAAGCCGCTGTTCAACGAGCCGAAATTCGTAGAAGCGGTTGACTACCTGAACAGCTTCTTCAAAGACGGCGACGCTCCGCTTGACCTGGGCATCGACATCGTAGCCGGCTTCAAAGGCGACGGCATCCTGCCAATGTTCATCAGCGGTCCTTGGATGATTAAGCTGATTAACGATCAAGCTCCCGAACTGAAAGGCAAATGGGCTACTGCGGTTCTTCCTGCAAAAGAAAACAACATCTCGGCACTAGGCGGCTCCAACCTGTCCGTCTTCCAATATACCGACCATAAAGAAGAAGCGATGAAATTCCTTGCTTACATGAGCAAGCCTGAAACCCAGCTCAAATGGCTTGAGCTTGCAAACGCATTGCCTTCCACGAAGAAAGCATGGGAAGATCCAGCTCTGACCAGCGATCCTAATCTGAAAGTAATCGGCGAGCAAATGAAGAGCTCCGAGCCAATGCCGCTCCTCAAGCCTTGGGAGCAAGTTGCCCAAGAAGCACTGAACTCGTTCGAGAAGATCTACCGCGGCCAATCGAAGACGCAAGACGAAATGAACAGCTTTAACAAGAAAGCTACCGATATTCTGAGCAAGTAACAGCAGCAACTTGGAATGCAAGCAAGCACCGGCAGCACTTCTGAACCTAAACAGAAACGCTGCCGGTTATGTTTTGCCATTAATTTTTGCGGTAGAAGCGCAAAGGAAAGGAAGCATGGATGAAAGGATATTCTCAGAGCAAAGCGCCTTATTTCTTTATCGCTCCCGCGCTTATTTTACTAATATTGTTTTCATTGTTACCGATTGTCGTCGCTCTTGTTATCAGCTTTACGAACATGGACCTTGCCGGTCTTGCCGACTGGTCGAATATTTCATTCGTTGGACTCGACAATTATGTGGACGTATTGGCTGATCCCGTGTTCGGCAAGTCCATCTTAAATACATTGTTTTACGTCGTTATCGGTGTGCCGCTTATTCTGATCGGCTCCCTTCTCATTGCTATTATCGTTAACTTCGGAGGCAACCGGATCTTTAACGCCTTCCGCGTCATTTACTACATGCCTTCCGTTACGAACGTGGTTGCGGTCGCGGTTGTATGGACATTGTTGTATAACCCTATCTTTGGCTTGCTGAACTATTTGCTTGATGCCGTTAATCTGCCAGCCGTACCTTGGCTTCAGGATCCGATCATGGCGAAAATCTCGCTCATTATCATGGGCGCATGGCGCGGGATTGGTCTGAACATGATCATCTTTATCGCGGCGCTGCAAGGCATTCCGAAGTCTTATTACGAAGCGGCTCAGCTCGACGGTGCCGGCAACTTCCGGCAGTTGATGTACATTACGATTCCGATGCTTCGTTTCGCGATCTTCTTCGTGTCCATTACGACGATGATCGGCTGGCTTCAATTCTTCGAAGAGCCGTTTATTATGACGGATGGCGGTCCGCTGGACAGCACGACCTCCGTGGCTTTGTTTATCTATCACAACGGTTTCCAGCTCAGCCACTTCGGCTACTCGGCTGCCGGTTCGTTCGTCCTGTTCTTCGCAATCATTCTCATCACGCTTTTGCAGTTCAAGCTGCAGGGCAAAGATACGGATCTATAATTAGGAGGTGAACAAATGAGCGCACATGCAAAATCTGGATCCGGCGCAGCCAAGAACGACCTGGCGCTGAAATGGGCCCTTGGCGCGCTGCTCACCATAGGCGGAATCCTGGTCATCCTGCCTTTTATATGGATGATCCTCTCCGCCTTCAAGTCGGAAGCGGAGATGCAGAATATCCCGCCTACCTTCCTGCCCGTAGATGCGACGTTTGATAACTTCAGACACCTGTTCACCGAAATGAACTTTGGCGTTTACTTGAAAAACACGCTGATCATCGTCGTATTCTCATTTGTTGGCCTGTTCCTGAACGCCATGGCCGGCTTCGGGTTCGCGAAATATAAATTCAAGGGCGGCAGCGCCCTCTTCTATCTCGTACTGGCTACCATGATGATTCCCGGTCAGGTAACGATGATTCCAATCTATCTGATTCTGAACGAAATGCACTTGACCAATACGATGGCGGGTATTATCCTGCCGGGTCTGGTCGGCGCCTTCGGCATCTTCCTGTTCCGCCAGTTCATGCAGACGATTCCGGATGAGCTGCTCGAAGCTACGCGCTTGGACGGCGCAAGCGAATTCCGTACCTTCATGCAGATCGTGCTTCCGATCTCGAAGCCTATTCTTGCGGTACAGGGCATTCTCGCTTTTATCGCCGGCTGGAACAGCTTTATCTGGCCGCTCATCATCGCGAACGACGAGAAGCTGTACACCTTGTCCGTTGGCCTGACCTTGCTCAAAGGACAATACGGCGGCAACTTCGCGCTTCAGATGGCCGGCTCCACCTTTATGGTCATCCCGATTATCGTCATCTTTATCATCTTCCAAAGACATATCATCGAGAACTTCTCGATCTCGGGGATGAAGTAGGTACGTTAGCTTGCGTTTAAAAAAGGGTTATCCGACGAGTCATAACATGACCGGGATAACCCTTTTTTTGATTCGATGAATGCTGCATGGCGAGTTACATTGGATTTCGTACAGCATATCCAACGCAGCCTCGGAATCTCTCCTTTTATCCCGATTTCATTGAAGGAAATCCAACGTACCTATGCGGCCCGGGACGGCAAATCATGTTACAATTCACTAAGCAGGAATGGAAGGAGATCTATGGAATGAAAGAAACGGTGAACTGGAAAAACGGTGCCCACGGGCATAAATTCATAGCTTCGTTTAGCGGAGGAAAAGACAGCACCCTTGCCCTGTATAAGTCCATGCAGGTTGGAGAGCCGATTGGGCTTATCGTCATGATGGAGGAGGAAGGGAAACGCTCCAGATCTCACGGCATGCCCCCGAAGCTTATCCGCGCCCAAGCGGAATCCATCGGTTTACCCGTGTATACAGCGGCCGCAAGCTGGGAGGATTACGAAAAGGAATTTATAGCTCTACTGAAACAGGCCAAGCATGAAGGCGCCGAAGCGTTAGTCACAGGAGACTTGGATATGCCTGTCCAAGATTGCTGGCATGACAAGGTCACCCAAATCGCCGGCCTAAAGCTGGGGATGCCGCTATGGCAAATGGATCACCTAGAGGCTGTTGAGGAGTTTGTTAATCTCGGATTCATCTCCGTTGTTGTCACGGTCAATTTATCGTTAGGGATGAAGGAAGAGGATTTGGGGCGCGTATTGACTCACGACTACATACGGGAGCTGCTGGCCCGCGGCATTGACCCTTGCGGAGAAGGCGGGGAATTCCATACCACCGTCATCGACGGCCCTCTGTTCCAGCATCCTATCCCTGTTCGCAAATGCAGCATAGTTATGAACGGCGAATATGCTTTTTTACCTTTGGAGCTGATAGAGGCTTAGGGATTACTCGAAGCGCAGCAGTTCGCCTACGTTGTACAAAATGCAGTATAATCATGCGATTTAGCGCGTGAAAGGAAAATATCCTGCACGAAGTGCAGGATATTAGAAAAAACGGGACCAATTAGACCCAAATTGGCGAAATATCATGCATTTTATGCAACCAATTCGCCAAAACCGTCCGATTTGGGCAAATATCCTGCATTTCGTGCAACGCACCCCAGCTAGCAAGCTAGCCTGCAGCCTAGAGCCTACAGCCTGCTAGACCTTCCTTCCTTACAGCTGCAGCCGCTCCAGCCCATTCCGCCCGCTCACACCGTCAAATACTTCTTAATCACTTCGTCGCTTAACTCCTCCAGGCCGCCTTCCCAGGCAATTGCCCCCTTATCCAGCACGTAGAAGTAGTCGCCGACGCTTTTCACGAAATCGAGGCTCTGCTCGACGAGCAGAATCGATGTCTTGCCGTCCACCTTGATGGAGCGGATGACATCCCGGATATCGTCTACGATGGAGGGCTGAATGCCTTCGCATGGCTCATCGAGCAGCAGCAGATCCGGCTTTGACGCGAGCGCCCGCGCGAACGCCAGCTGCTGCTGCTGTCCGCCGCTCAGGTCCCCGCCGCGCCGGTTATACATTGTGGGCAGCACCGGGAACTTGGCGATCGCTTCCTCCGGAATAGAGCGGACCGCCACCTTCTCGCGCGCGGCCTCAAGGCCAACCAATATATTCTCGTATACGGTTAACTGCCCGAAGATCTCGCGCCCTTGCGGTACATAGCCGATTCCGCTCTTCGCGCGGCGCCCCGGCGCGGCCTTCGTCAGCTCATGTCCGTTGTAGGCAACGGTTCCTTTCCGCGCCCTGAGCAGTCCCATGATGCTTTTCATCAGCGTTGTCTTCCCAACGCCGTTGCGCCCGAGCAGGCAGACGACCTGCCCCGGTTCCACTCTCAGTGTTACATCACGCAAAATCACGCTTTCCCCGTATCCCGCTTCAAGCTGTTGAACGGCTAGCATCCGCATCCCTCCTTTTCCCGAGATATACTTCCGCCACTCGATCATCCCCCTGCACTTCTTCCATCGAGCCTTCCTTCAGCAGCTTTCCTTCATGCATAACCGTCACCTTGCTTGCGAAGTTGCGGACAAACTCCATGTCATGCTCCACAACCACAATCGAGCGTTGACGGGCGATCTCGATCAGCAGCTCGCCCGTCTTGTCCGTTTCCTTATCCGTCATGCCCGCTACCGGCTCATCCAGCAACAGCACCTCCGGCTCCTGCAGCAGCATCATGCCAATCTCCAGCCATTGCTTCTCGCCATGCGATAAGCCGCCTGCCCGCCAATCCGCCTTATCCTGAAGCCCAATCATCTCAAGCTGCCGCTCGATCCGTTCCCGCTCCTCCGCCTTCATCCGGGCGAACAGCACCGTAAATACGCCGCGCTTCTGGCGCATGGCGATCTCGAGATTCTCAAACACTGTCATCGACGGAAAAATCGACGGCGCCTGGAACTTGCGGCCGATGCCAAGCTCGGCAATCTGATGTTCTTTTTTCTTCGCGATATCGATGGACTGCTTGAAGGTAACCGTCCCCGCCGTTGGTTTCACTTTGCCGCAGATCACGTCCAGCATCGTCGTTTTGCCGGCACCGTTGGGCCCAATGAGGAAACGGAGCTCCCCTTTCCGCAAATGCAGGCTCATTCCCTGAATCGCCTTGAAGCCGTCAAAGGCTACCGTCACCTCATTACATTGCAGGATACTCGACTCGCTCATGCTCCGGCTCACTCCTCTCCTCTTTCTTCTTGCGGAACTTCAGCTTGGCGGCAAGACCCGCCACCCCGTTAGGCAGGAACACAACAACCAGAATAAACACGCCGCCAAGGAAATACGTCCAGCCTTGCGGATACGTAGTGCTGAATTCGCTTTTCGCCCAGTTCATCAGCACCGCTCCAAGCACGGCGCCGATCAAGGTTCCGCGGCCGCCGATCGCAACCCACAGTACCATCTCAATCGAAGGCACAATTCCCATCATGGAAGGCGAGATTATGCCGACATGCAGCACAAACAGCATTCCCGCGATACCGGCGATAGCCGCCGACATCGTAAACACAACCATCTGGTAGACGGCCGGATTGTACCCGATGAACCGGACCCGGTTCTCCCCGTCCCGGATCGCGCGAAGCACCTTGCCGAACCGGCTTTTCACCACATAACGGCATAGGATAAACACCGCCACCAGCACGGCTGCCGTCACCCAATACAGCATCCGCTTCGTATCCGGCGAAGCAATCGGCTCGCCTAATATTTTGCTAAAGCCCGTAACGCCGTTAGTTCCTCCCGTATAGGCCTGCTGTCCGACAAGCAGCGTTGTCGTAATAATAACGAGAGCCTGCGTAAGAATAGTGAAGTACACGCCGCGAATCCGGTTGCGGAAGGTGAAATACCCCAAGAACAGTGCCAACGCAGCAGGTATGAGGATTCCCATCAGCACCGCAAAGCCAAAGCTCCCGAACGGCTTCCAGAAGATCGGCAGCTCGCTTAATCCGCTCCAGCCCATAAAGTCCGGCAGCTTCCCGCCGCTTGCCTCAAGCTTCAGATACATCGCCATCGCATAGGCGCCAAGTCCAAAAAAGATACCGTGCCCCAGGCTTAGAATACCGGTATAGCCCCAGATCAGATCCAGACCAAGCGCAACAATGGCAAACGCCAGGAACTTCGCAAGCAAGTTTAATCGGAAGTCGCTTAAATAGAGCGGAGCCGAGAACAGCGCAGCGGCAGCAGCGACATAACAGGCAAGCAGCCATAAACGCCGGGGAGAAAGTTTTTGCATCGTCAACATTTGATTCCCCACCTCTCTCTATGAATCAAGCGAACGCGAACGCATGGCGACGAATCCCATCGGCCTCCATTGCAGGAAAGCAACGATGCAGAGGAACACGAGCACTTTGCCAAGCGATGCATTCGTCCAATATTCGAACATCGTGTTAAAGACGCCAATTCCGAGCGCACCAAGCACGGTGCCCACCAGCTTGCCGACTCCGCCAAGCACAACCACCATAAACGCATCGACAATATAATAAGTGCCAAGCGACGGCCCAATCGGACCAATCAGCGTCAGCGCGCAGCCGGCGATACCGGCAATTCCCGAACCAATCGCAAAGGTCATCGCGTCAACGCGGCGGGTGGATACCCCAAGGCATGCCGCCATATCGCGGTTTTGCATAACCGCCCGCATCCGGCGTCCTTCCAGGCTGCGGTAAATATAGAAGTACATCGCAAGCAGCGTAACGATAACAAGCCCAATGATAAACAGCCTTTTATAAGGAAGGACCGCGCCAAGGAAGTTAACCCCGCCATCCAGCCAGGTTGGACTCGTCACCGCAACGTTTGGCGCACCAAAGATCGATCTCGCAAGCTGCTGCAGCACGAGGCCAACACCCCAGGTGGCGAGCAGGCTGTCGAGCGGCCGGCCATACAGAAAGCGGATCAGGCTCATCTCAAGGATTAGACCAAATACAAAGGCGATCAGGAAGCTGACCGGTATCGCGAGGACGAAATACCAATCGAACATCGACTTCGGCAAATAGTCTTTAAACATATTTTGCGTCAAGTACGTGGAGTAAGCACCAATCATAATGAGCTCGCCATGGGCCATATTGATGACCTTCATCAGTCCAAACGTAATGGCCAGGCCAAGCGCAATCAGCAGCAGGATCGAGCTGACGCTCAGCCCGTTAAACAGCTGCAGGGTAATGACCTCCATATGCCTTCAACTCCTTCGGGGTTATACAAAAGGAGAGTATCCGAACCATAAATCTGTCGAATACTCCCCCTTCATCCTTGCTGTTCAGCCTACTTCTGCCGGTTAGTCTGTCGGCTTGATGCTTGCCGCCCAGTCATAGCCTTTCAGGAACGGATCCGGCATTACGGCATCTCCGGAGTTCCACAGCTCTTTGAACTGTCCGTCCGATTGCACCTCGCCGATCCGAACCGTTTTGTAAATATGCTGGTTCTCGCCGTCAATTTTCACTTTGCCTTCCGGAGCATCCCATTCGAGATCCTTCGCCGCGGCTCTGACTTTATCCACGTCGGTCGAGCCTGCCTTCTCCACCGCAGCCTTCCACAGGTATACCGCGGTGTAGCCCGCTTCAATCGGGTCAGCCGTCACGCGGTCTTCGCCGTATTTCTTTTTATAATTCTCGACAAACGTCTTGTTCGCCGGCGTATCCGTTGTTTGATAGTAGTTCCATGCCGCCAGATGCCCTTGCAGCACGTCTACGCCGATGCCTCGGATTTCCTCTTCCGCTACCGATACGGACAGCGTCGTAATATCCTTAGACGTAATGCCCGCATCCTTCAGCTGCTTGAAGAAGGCTACGTTGCTGTCGCCGTTAAGCGTGTTAAACACAACGTCCGGCTTTGCTTCTTTGATCTTGCTTATAATCGTGCTGTAGTCGGTATGGCCAAGCGGCGTATATTCTTCTCCGACCATTTCGCCGCCTTTTGCCTTCAATTGCTCTTTGATGATCAGGTTTGCCGTACGGGGGAAGACGTAGTCCGAGCCAAGCAGATAGAACTTCTTGCCGCGATTCTCAAGCAGCCAGTCAACGGCCGGAACGATCTGCTGGTTCGTTGTAGCGCCCGTATAGAAGATGTTAGGGGAAGCCTCGAGACCTTCGTATTGGACCGGGTACCAGAGCAGTCCGTTAAGCTCCTCGAACACCGGCTTCATCGCTTTGCGGCTGGAGGACGTCCATCCTCCGAATACCGTTGCGACTTTATCTTCGGAGAGCAGCTTGCGCGCCTTCTCGGCGAAAGTCGGCCAGTCGGATGCGCCATCCTCCTGGATTGCTTCGATCTTCTTGCCAAGCACGCCGCCTGCCGCGTTAATTTCTTCAATCGCCATCATTTCCGCATCGCGAACGGATACTTCGCTAATCGCCATCGTACCGCTCAAGGAATGCAGGACCCCTACTTTAATCGTATCTCCCGAAGCTTCTGCCGAACTGCTCTCGGTTGTCGTGGATGCCGGTTTTTCATTGTTGTTGCCGCAGGCAGCCAGCAGCATGCTCAGCGCTACCGCTACAACCCCTGTCTGATAAAACCATTTCTTTTTCATCTCTCCACTCCCCAGTTCTTCTTTCTAATTACGAACATTTAATTGGAATGTGTTACCATTGTTCGCAACCTCATTATAGGGGCGCTCAAATCTTCACGTCAATATACATGACATTAAAATTAGAAAATGAGGAAATTCGTCTCATTAATTGGTTTTATAAGGACATTTTTTGATATATTTCTACAAAATCCTCACCTTGGCTCACCAATTTCCATGTACTTTATATCATTAAATTAACAATACATGTAATATATAAGGTTTAGCTTCTTCCGTCGGTCATAAAAAAGATGACTTCCTCATCCTAAGGAAGTCATCTTTTTTAACCAAATCCTCTATCCCGCCTGCTGGACAGGCTTACCCGCTTCAATTAACCGTTTATTGCCAACAAAGAACGCGGTCAGCACCAGCATAAGCACCCCCGTCCCTATAAGCAGCCATTCAATTTCGATGACATCCGCCATCGGCCCATCTGCAATTAACTATTTAGGAATGAGATACGCCCATTTGTGTAAAGTTAACTTGACATTATGAATAGTTTAATTTACATTATGCATAAATTGGTAAAAACAGCTAAGGGGGAGTTTTTATTAAAGCGATCGTATGCGCGAAATACGGAACACCGGAGGTTCTTCAATTCAAGGATGTAGAGATCCCCGCTCCTAAGGAGCAAGAAATACGGATAAAAGTATATGCTGCCGTCGTAACCCCCTCCGACTGCTCCTTCCGGAGAGCGGATCCTTTTTTCATCCGTTTTCTCTATGGACTTCGAAACCCCAAGCATCCGATTCTCGGCGTCGAGTTTGCCGGCGAGGTTGATTCGGTTGGCAAGGATGTAACCTTGTTCAAGAAAGGCGATCAGGTATTCGGCATTAGCCCCCATCGCTTCGGAACTTATGCGGAATACTTCTGTTTACCCGAGGATCAGCCGGTATTTCTTAAACCAACCAATGCGGCTTACGATGAAGCCGCAGGTCTATGCGACGGAGCTTTAACAGCCTTAATCTTTCTTCGGGATCACGCCAACGTTCAAGCGGGGCAAAAAGTGCTTATTAACGGCGCATCCGGGGCGGTTGGCGCTTACGCCCTGCAGCTTGCCAAGTACTACGGGGCCGAAGTGACCGGCGTATGCAGCAGCCGCAACTTTGAACTGGCGAAGTCTTTGGGGGCGGACACGGTTATCGATTATACCAAGGAGGATTTCACGCGGGGCGATCAGACGTATGACGTTATTTTCGATGCGGTAGGGAAGCGTACTTACTCAGAGTGCAAAGGCTCCCTTACGCCGCAGGGCATCTATCTTTCTACCGTCCCCAACGGCGGGGCTATGCTGTCCATGCTGTGGACTTCGAGGTCCCGCGGCAAGAAGGCAATCTTTACCGCTGCCGGACTCAAGCAGAAGAAAGAGAATTTGGCTTTTCTCAAAGAGCTCTTCGAGGCAGGAAAAATCAAACCCGTCATCGACCGGCGCTATCCGCTGGAACAAACGATCGAGGCACACCGGTATGTCGAGACCGGACGCAAGAAAGGAAATGTCATCCTTCAGGTTCGCGGTTAAACGGAGAATCGCCTATCTCCAAGCCGTTAAGCTCGGATAGATAGGCGATTCCGGTTTGTCGCAAGGTACTACAGAGCAGCAGATACAGGCTGTAGATACCAGTATAGAGCGTAGTCGGTCATCGTGGAGGCATAACCCAGCTGGCGCAGCATTGTTGATACATTACCCCGGTGATAGGACCCGTGATTAGCCGCATGCAGCATAATCTCAGCTAGACTTGTCTCGCGGACTCCGGCATAG
Source organism: Paenibacillus sp. ATY16 (assembly GCF_003399985.2). NCBI lineage: Bacteria > Bacillati > Bacillota > Bacilli > Caryophanales > Paenibacillaceae > Paenibacillus > Paenibacillus sp. ATY16. The sequence continues at coordinate 43,684 of NZ_NMOK02000016.1, forward strand.
GGATTGTTAAGCGTAATAACTTGTTCCGTATCCAGCCCGTTTCCGAGCCACTCCTTGTATTGGTTCGCCAGCTCGGCAAAGAGCTGCATGTATTCGTCGACCGTCTCCAAAATACGGCCGCTTAACGGCATGCATTCCTGCAGCGCCGCCCCCATCTCCATACCCGTCAGCACCAAATACCACATTTTATCTACCGCATAAATATGGTTAAGGGCATGAGCAAGCGTTGGATACGAGCTGTTTACCTCCTGATGCAGCACAGCGGGCGGCAGCTCCTTGATTCTCCCCAGGATCGTTTGGCTTGCCCAAAAGTGATAGTTCAACATTTCCGCCGGATAATTTTTCATGATCATCGACTCCTTTTAACTGGTTATGTAGCCATTATAAAAAAAGTAGTATGACAACAGTGTGTCATACTACTCATAAAGGTTCAGCGTATTTTGAAGCTGTTCTTTCATGACGGCCCGAAGCTCCAAGGGCTCAAGCACCTCCGCGCCGCTGCCAAAGCCAAGCAGGATCGACCACAGCCAGGTTGCCTCAGCCGGCTTATAGACGGGAATCCGCATCGTCATGCTGCCATCGGAATGAAAGGTTTTCGGGACGTAGCCGAATTGATCCATCGCATCCGCCAAGGCTTCAGGCCCTACCTTAACCACGACATCCTCAACCAGACTCAAATCCCCGACAAAAGGGCCTGCCTCCTCCGGCACCTCCCGATGAGGTTCAAAGCAACGCTCCGTCCGGAACGCCTCCACCATGCGGGATAACCGGAACTCCCGATAATCGCAGCGCGCCAAGCAATAGCCGTAAATATACCAGCTGCCGTACTTGAAGTGAAGCCTGACCGGCTCCAGCTCGCGGGTGGTCCGTTCATTCTTCGCGTTAATGTAGTCGAACCGGATCACTTTGCGCTCCGTAATCGCCGCGCGCAGTAAAGGCAGCGTCTCGGGATCCGTTCTGCGCGTCTCGAAATCTACGGCTAGACTTGGAGTCCGCTGCTCGGTTCCAACGGTTTGCAGTCTCTCGATCGTCCCTTGCGCCCGCTCGTCTTCGAAAACGGTCGCAAGTCCTTTAAGCACCGTAACCAGGGCATTTACGTCATAAGAGCCAAGCAGGCTTTTATCCATTTTGAAGCCTTCCATCATGCCAAAGCCGCCCTTGTTCCCCTGATACGAGACAACCGGAAAGCCCGCCGCGCAGATGACGTCGATATCCCGGTAAATCGTTCTTTGGGATACCTGGAACTCCTCAGCCAGCGCATTGGCCGGCAGCACATCGTGATTCAGCAGCTTATAGATTATGGAGATCAAACGCTCCAGCTTCATGGGTATCGACCACCCGTCCGTTCTTTCGTTTATATATTCTTAAATAATCGCTAACAGGTGTTTCCATACGAAGAGGGAATCAATATATTACAGGATATACGCTTTGTCAATCGTCATGACCTTATTCCGACAGACAGGAGTGGATCGTATGAACGAATTCGAAGAGATGGAGTCTCCCTGCCATTACAGACGCGCCTTGGAAATTGTCTCAAGCAAATGGACGGTGCTTGTTTTTTACGAGCTGGAATCGGGCAAAAGGCGGTACAGCGATCTGAAAAGACGGGTCGAGGGCGTCACGCAAAAGATGCTCACCCAGACGCTGCGCCAGCTGGAGAGGGACGGACTTGTCGTGCGGTATGTTCATCCAACCGTTCCGCCTACCGTAGAGTACGAGCTGACGCCTCTTGGCCAAACCTTGATTGGCCCGATGCGGATTCTGCATCAATGGACGGACGCCCATTACGATTCCGTGTTAAGAGCAAGAAAAGCTTTCGACGCCATCACTTCTTAAGACATGACGAGTAACTCAACTAGCAATCGTCCCCCTATCCAATCTTCCAAGCACCCGATTAATTAACGCATATACATCGTTTCCGTCCTCAAACACATCAGTCAGGGCATAAAACAAATGAATCATACCGGCATAACGCTTATGCGTCACCTCCACCCCGCTTGCGATAAGCCTCTGGCTGTATTGCTCCCCTTCATCTCGCAAAGGATCGTATTCCGCCGTCACTACGATTGCCGGCGCCACGCCTGCGGTATCTCCATAGAGCGGCGAAGCGAGCGGGTTCGTGCGGTCGACATCGGAGTTCAAATAATGTCCCGCGCAATATTCCAGCAGGGCCGAATCGAGGAAATATCCCTCGCCGTATACATGCTTCGAGGCATAATCACCCGCCCAGTCCGTCAAAGGGCATAGCAGAATCTGAGCCGCAACGGAGAACGTTCCCCTGTTTACGGCCCGCTGTGCCACAACGGCGGCCAGGTTTCCCCCGACGCTTTCTCCGGCTACCGCGATTCTCGCCGGATCCAGACCTAGCGAGGCAGCCTGTTGGTACACCCACTCCGTCGCATAGACGGCTTCATCTACGGGTACTGGAAACTTATGCTCCGGCGCCAAGCGATAATCGACGGAGATTATCGCATGACCAGTGGCAGCGGCAAGCTTGCCGCACATCGGATCATAATGCTCCATTCGGTTAAACACGAATCCTCCCCCATGGAAGAACACAATCGCCGGCAGCTCGGAACGATTGGAAGGACGATAAATTCTTACGGGAAGCGGACCATGCGGCCCCTCCAGCGTAATATCCTCCGTCCCGGCCAGTTCAACGCGATCGGAGATGGCGTTAGCCACAACAACCTTTCTGATTTCCTCAGGCGACAGCAAGTGCAGCGGCGGGAAACCCGCGATATCCTCCAAAAATCGTTTTGTTGCTTCAGGCATCTTCATGTTCCATTCCTTCTTTCCTTGAATTTGGAAGTTCCATGAGATAACCTTATTCCATTTTCTCCGAAGCCGTAAGACGGCACTTTAAAGTGGCTTACTTACAAAAAAAGACCAGCACCGCAAAAAGCTGGCGGCACTGATCTTATGGGTTATAGGACTAACGGCTCCAGCCGTTTGCCAGAACCTGCCTTGCAAACAGCTCCCCGTCAAATTCGAGGCCAAAGCCCGCTTTGGCCGGTACATAAAACTTGCCGTCCTCTACCCGGTATGCGGACGTGTCCATTCCTTCTATCGCGATATCGTCGTATTCGACAAATTCAAAGTTGTTAATCGCTGCCGCAATATGCCCAAGCGCATAAATGCCGTATGCATTGCCGTAGCAATGCGGCGCCGACCGCAGTCCAGCCTGGTCAAGCTCCGCGCCAAGTTCCAGCCAATGCGTAAAGCCCGGATAAATCACATCGTACTGGAGCACGTCAACCAGGCCTTTTTTCGCCCAGCTCACGAGATGAGGAGACGCAAGTCCTTCTCCGTCGGCTATAAGCACATTCTGCCCGCGTTCCCGGAGCCAGGCCTTCAGGTCGGCATACAAGGCATCGTCCTCGTGGAAAGCTTCTTCAATCCAATGCAGATTCACGTCTTGGACGGCTGCCAGCACTTCCTTAGTCAGATTGAGATTATACGCGTTGTTGGCATCAATCATAATCTTCCCTTCGGGTCCGGCAATCTCGGCGACGCCGTGAATAATGGCGATGTCCCGCTTCGTCCCCTCCAGCACAGGCATATGTCTGCCGCCGCGGCCAACTTTAATCTTGAAGTTGCGGTGACCTTTGGAGAAGCCTTGGGCAGCCTCTTCTTTCAGCAGCGCGACCGCATCCCGCTCATTCGCCAAGTGCAAGTCGTCAAAATAGAGAGAGGTATCATAGCAAGGTACGACTAGCGGAGATCCCGGCGCACGGTTAACCGCGGACACCAATTCATACACGGGGGTATTCAATCTGCGCCCAAGCCAGTCCAGAATCGGGTATTCGAGCGGAATGCGGTAAGGTTCAACAATTTTGCCGCTTGCGTCAAACAGATCTATTAGCCTCATTCCTAGAGCGGCTTCCGCGAGCTCCTCCGTCATCGATCCCGTGTGACCATACCCCGTCTCCCCGTCAATCGTAAGGCGGGCGATACGGACCGAGCAATGCTTGCCGTGATTGCCAAGCCTGCCGTTTGAACCCGCGTTTCGCGCGCGCTCGCCCGCAAGAGTTGCAACCTCGATCTTTTCTACTTTCCATTCAGGCTGAATAAGAGATAGATTCATCGTCGTTTCACTCCTATTAATTAAAGAAATAGTTCCAACTTCATCCAATATATTACGACCGCAACAAATATGTCAAAATAAAATATATTCATTATATTAAAATTTTCCACTATCCTATCAATAAGGACAGGGCGGCATGAATGCAGGGAGGAACCGATAATTTGTATTATTTTGCAAGCATGCCTGCAGGTTGACGGGAAGCCCGGCTTTCAGTACCATCTTAAAATAGAAAAGCCCCCAGGGGCTCTATGGATTTGAAGGAGGAGTAATGAATTACATTAAAGATTTGCTTGTTGAAATAGGAGTTAGCACTAACTTGTCTGTCTATCTGGCTACTATTGCGATCGTTATTATCGCGGGAATCGTGAGCATAGCCGCCAACTTTATAACCAAAAAGGTTGTGCTGCGCATCGTCAGCCATTACATCCGGAACAACCGGTACCATTGGGACAATTATTTACTGGATCGCAAAGTGTTTCATAAGCTGTCCCATATCGTTCCGGCCATTATCCTTTACTATTTCTCGTTTAGCTTCTCAGCCTACCATTCTCTTATTCTGAAGGGAATTACGATCTATCTTATTATCGTGGTTCTGTTGGTGCTGGATGCTTTCCTAAACGCGGTTAACGATATTTATAGAACTTACGATATTTCCCGGAGCCGTCCCATCAAAGGATACGTTCAGGTAGTCAAAATCTTTCTGTTCATTATTGGCGGCATTCTGGCCATCTCGAACCTGATTGGCGAAAGCCCTGTTATTCTTATCAGCGGTATTGGCGCCTTGTCTGCCGTCATGCTGCTCATCTTTAAGGATTCGCTGCTTGGCCTGGTTGCAGGCATTCAATTGTCAACGAACGATATGGTCCAGGTAGGCGATTGGATTGAAATGCCCAAATACGGAGCGGACGGAGACATCATTGACATTTCGCTGCATACCGTCAAGGTGCAGAACTTCGATAAGACGATTACCACCATCCCTTCGTATGCCCTTATTTCGGACTCGTTCAAGAACTGGAGAGGCATGCAGGATGCCGGCGGCCGGCGCATTAAACGGGCCGTGTACATCGATATGAACAGCATCGGATTCTGCACGCCCGAAATGATCGGGAAATTCAAAAAGATTCATCTCCTGAGCGAATATATCCTGGATAAGGAAAAAGAAATCATGCATTACAACCTGGAAAACGAGATTGACCCTACCGTCTCGGTGAACGGCAGAGCCATGACGAATATCGGCGTGTTCCGGGCTTATGTCGAGCGGTATGTGGAGCAGCATCCCAAGATTCATAAAGGCATGACGAGGATCGTCAGACAGCTCGCCCCCGCGGAGAATGGACTGCCTCTCGAAATTTACGCCTTCACGAATGATATTAACTGGGCTGTATACGAAGGCGTTCAATCGGATATCTTCGATCATATTCTGGCCGTTGCGCCGGAGTTTGGTCTTCATGTCTTCCAGAACCCGTCCGGTCAAGACTTCAAGAGTTTGCCGAAGGTCGGGGCTTATTAACCGCTCAAATTGAAGCTCCAAAGACTAAATTCTCTAATTCTAGTGGATAAACTCCAACGTAACCGATGGCAGACAAAAAGAGACCAGCCCGTCGTCAACAAATGTTGACGGATGAGTTGGTCTCTTTCGCTTTATAGCCTATCCTTCCCCTCAAATTCACGAGGATGCCTGCGAATCAGCTCCGGCACGGCATCACCGCGTCCCGTCTGCTCAAGCCGCTCGAGGTAGCGCGGGAGCGATCCCTTCGCATGATATGGACCTCCCTCTTTCATGACCGTCCACAGCGGATCCGTGTCGTAAGGCATCGAAGCCATCATCCGGTCATGCCAATCGTTCAGCCAATAGACCGCTTCCCTGCACAGGTCCGGCCGCTCCGCGGCAAGATTGATCTGCTCATGAGGGTCCTCCGCAATATGGAACAGCATTTCCTTGTCGAACAGATGGTAGCCGTCATGATACGTGCGGATGTACAGCCAATCGCCGAACCGCACGCTGCGCTGGCATACATGCGCGCATTGCGACACAACCAAATATTCTCGTCCCGCCTCTTCGCCGGACTGCAGCACCTTCGCGTAGCTCGACCCGTCCCAGCTTGGCATAGGCTTCCGTCCGAGGAGCTCGGCTACCGTTGGCGGCAGATCCAAATGGTAATGAAGGCCTTTATCGACGATTCCCTCCTGCATGCCCGGCCAGCGAATAATCATCGGAATCCGGCAGGTTCCCTGATCGGCCGTGCCATGCTCCCCGTATATCCCAAGCTCGCCCATGTTCTCGCCATGATCGGCCGTAATAATGATGACGAGCTCCTCCATGACGCCCTTTTTCTCAAGCAAGGCAAATAATTGGCCGATGTTCTCATCCATGAAGCGGACGCCGCAATCGTAGCCATCCACCATGCGCCTCAGATCATCCCGGCTGCGGATATCTCCCGGATGTCTCGGATAATTCGGCGACGTTGCGTTGTCGTACATATTGATTTCGCTGGCGCTATGCGGCCCTACCTTGCGCATATGCTTATCAAGCACCTCGTCCGTAATCCACTCCGGCAGCGGATCCTCCTTAAACGGATTGCCGAACGATTCCGGTGCCCGGTACGGGGTATGCGGATCCCAATAGTTGACGTACAGCATCCAGTTATCCTGCTCCGCATTCCGGTCAATCCAGTCCAGGACAACGGGGGTTACCTCCTCCGCGGACTCCATTCCGCCTTTGCCCGTATTGTAGATCTCGTTAAAGCCGGCATAAAAGGTCCATGCGGAATGCCGCTCCCCAAACGGGCTGACAAGCGCAGTACGCATTCCCGCCTGCCTGAACAATGCCGGGAAGCTTTCGGAGGCAAGCCTGTCGCGAAAATCCCGTGACGCGCCTTCATGTCGAACGTCTGCCGCAGACCCGCCATGTCCGACAACTCCGTTATGAATGCCGAAGCGCCCGGTCATTAAAGCCGTTCGCGACGGGAAGCAAGGCGCATCGGAGGTATAGTAATTATCGAAGCGGACGCCCTGGGCGGCGATCCGGTCAATATTCGGAGATGTTTGGCGGGGGTAACCGTAGCACCCCAGATGATCCGGCCTCGTCGAATCCAAATCCAGCAGCAAAATTCTCATACTGTTGCTCCACTCCCTTAATCCGTTTGCCATGATGGCTGTACCCGTATTATAGGTTTGGAGCTCCGGTCAGGTCGACGTACATTCCATCCTGTCCATGTACATTTCAACGATATGATGAGGGGCGAAGTTCTCAGCGGCCATTTACCCGAATCGGTAGTTTTGCTAGTATTTGATAAGAATCACTGCAAAGGACGGGGATCCCATGCTGCAGCTGTTAAGCGTAAATTTCGACGACCGCATTCCGAATTGGCGCACCCAAAGCGAGAAGCTCGGCTATCATGTCCTTGTTCTGGTTACGGACGGTAAAGTGAAATACACCATTAATGGGCAGGAGATTATTGCCGAACGGGGAGATTTTCTGTACATCCCGCAATCCACGCTTCGCAGCGGAGATACCATCCCCGGCTTTCCTCACCAGAAATATACGGTTTTGATAACGACGGAGCCCGGGAGCAAGCTGGGTATCCCGTTTCTTGACCGGGGCGAATTTATTCGCTTCCGGCTGTCCAACCTCCATTACTTGCAGCGCAGATTCATCAAGCTGTTCGAAGAGATGAGGGGCGGCCGCAGCTTTCGCTCCTATATTGGCCTCGGACTAACGCAGGAGCTTATCGGTCTGCTTGCAAGAGAGCTGGAGAAGCCGGAGGTAACTCCCGCCAAGATGTTCTACGCGCAGCTGGTGAAGCAGTATTTGCTGGACCATTATCGCGAGCATGTGGAAATCGAGCAGCTTGGGGAGCTTATTCATCGTTCGCCGAATTACACCACCGCTCTGTTCAAGGAAGTATTCGGCCAATCCCCCATCCGCTATATGCATCAGCTGCGCCTGCATGAAGCCTGCCGTCTGCTGCTCCACTCCGACATGACCGTTGCGGATATCGCTCAATACTTGGGCTACTACGATCCATCGTATTTTTTTCGGATGTTCAAGAAGCATGTCGGCCTGTCGCCGTCCGAATTTATTACCCGCGGCAGAACGGAGGAACCGCCTCTGCTATTCCCTTAAGCAGGGCCTCCCCCCGCTCACCAGCTTCCCTTACGCACCTCTTCCGTAATGATTCGGATTCCTTCCTCAATCTGCTCAGCCCCGGTCTGGGAAATGCTGATTCGCAGAAATTTCTCTTTATCCAGATAATTGGACATGTAGAACCCCTTGCCGGACACGACGCTGACGTTTCTCTCCGCAAGACGCTTCAAGAGCTGCTCTACGTTCACCGTCTGCTTCAGCTTGAAATGCGTGTAAATTCCCGAACGGATATCCGGCACCTCCATTAATCCCGGCTCGTTATGCCGATTCACCGATTCGTTCAAAGCCAGCATTCTAGCCGCGTACAAGCCCGCTATCTTATGCTTATGCCTTTCATACATGCCGTTCTTGATATACACCTCAAGCGCCGCCTGGGAGAGCAGCGAGGTGTCGGGGTATATTTTATAGGCATAAAAGGTCTTAAGCAGCCGTTCCGGCAAGACGATCGCACCTAACCTTAGGCCAGGGAAAATAATCTTGGAGAAGCTTTTTACGTAAATAACATACTCGCCCCCGTCGGAAGCGTAAATCGGGTCGGACTGCCGGTCTGCCCCGAGATCGGCCATATAATCGTCTTCCAGAATGTAGACGCCGTATTTGCCGGCCAGCTTGGCAATTGCTCTCCGTTCCTCGGCGTTATAGGAAGTGCCAAGCGGATTATGATACCTCGACATCGTATAAAAGAATTTGATGCTGCCGCTCTTGAACCAACGCTCCAGCTCCAGAAGATCGATGCCGGCAGCCGTTCGGGCGATGCCATGCACCGGAATGTTCTCCGTCGCCAGAAACCGCAAATACCGGTCATAGCTGGGCTGCTCCACGAGCACCGCTTCCCTGCCGTTTGGGAACGGCATCTTCGCCAGTATTTCCAGCGCCTGCTGCGCGCCGGAGGTGATGCAAATCCTCTCGGCTTTCGTGAAGACCTGGTCACTCGCCAAATGCGAAACCAGCGTGTGACGGAAGGACTCCAGTCCCAGCGGGTCGCCGTAAGTAAACAGGTCGTACTTGTAAATATCGATCGCTTTGTTGAGACAATGCTGGAAATCCAAATAAGGAAAAGCATCCAGGTCCGGCAGGACCGTCGCGAAATAAATCATGCTGCTGTCCCGCTCATCGCGCCAATCGCCGGGCTTCACAACGACGTAGTACCCGCTTTGCGGCACCGAATAAATAATGTGGCGCTTTTCCAGCTCCGCATAAGCTCTCGTAATGGTGCTGATGCTGCATCCGTAGGCTTCCGCGGCACTGCGGACGGAGGGCAGCTTTTGGCCGGGACGGTATTTTCCCTGCCGGATTTTCTCTTCCATATCGGATAGGATCAAAGCGTATTTTTTCATTCTGTCCTCCATGCGCTTCAGCCCAACTGTATCGATACAGTTAGGGTAAAACGGTGTTGTGTGGTTAACCAATATCCCGTATCTTCAAATCAACGGTTAAAAACGTTCGCGAACACGCTGCCGTAAGCTCTGAGAGGATGATGCAACATGGGTCACAAGGAAATGAGGCTTCCCTATTTCCTCGCCGTGCTTAACGCGGTTATTATCGGATTATCTTTTTTGTTTGCCAAGACCGCATTGGATTATGCCAGTCCGCTTGATACGCTGGCTTTTCGTTTTGCCTCATCGTTCCTGGTGATGTCCATTCCCGTGTTATTCGGCTGGATGAAGCTTTCCTACCGCGGCAAGCCGCTCCGCAAAGTGCTGCTGCTGGCATCCATGTACCCGCTTGGTTTCTTTACGCTTCAGGCCTATGGGCTGCAGCATGCCAGCTCGGCGGAAGGCGGCATCCTGTATGCGTTCACGCCAGCCGTTACGATGATGATTGCCTCTCTGTTTCTAAAAGAAACCACAACCGTTCTGCAGAAGCTGTCGATCCTCCTGTCGGTGTTTGGGGTAGTGTTTATCTTTGTCATGAAAGGCAGCAGCATTGATCTGTCTAATCTGCTTGGCATTTCGCTGTTGCTCTTGACCTGCTTCGCTTTTGCCGGCTATACCGTTCTGGCCCGCTCGTTATCCAGGCAGTTCAGACCGGCGGAAATCACTTATTTGATGATGGGCATCGGCTTTGTTTTCTTTACGGTTACGGCATTCACCAGCCATGCCTCAGCCGGGACCCTTTCCCATATATTCGCACCTCTGGCGAGCGGCACCTTTATGGCATCGCTTATCTTTCTGGGAATCGTATCCTCCCTGTTAACGGCGCTAACCTCCAATTACATTTTGTCCAGGATGGAGGCGTCGAGAATGAGCGTATTCGCCAATCTCGCTACCATCGTGTCGATGACGGCCGGTGCGTTGTTCCTTGGAGAAGAAGTAACGATCTATCATCTGATCGGCTCGGTGCTGATTATTGCCGGGGTTATCGGCACAAATCGACTTGGCCGGAAAAAGACAGCCGGACATGAGAACAGCAAGAAACTAAACGCTATAAACCATTCAAGGAGTTGAATATAAATGCCATGAACCGCTATTATCGATTGTTATGCGATTCCGGCGCGTGCATCCTCGCGATTTCCGGTTGAGAAGACGATGGTTTGGAACGGTTATCAAACAGAATAACAATAACTTATTTGATCCGAAAGAGAAGGACCAGGAATGCGCACCAAAGCGTGAGCATTTCTGGTCCTTTCTTTGGTCTAGATCATAAATCGAACTCCGCCAATGTTAGCGAATGACGTTTTGCAGGTATAAGGGAATGACCGGGAGCGCCAAAGGGACATTTTCTTAAATCTAGTCATTCCGCACAACTCGATTTACTAGATTCGTCATAGATTACACCAGTAACAATTAAAGGAGGATTTATATGGCGCAAAAAGTAAAAGTAAGTCCGCAATTCGCAAGATTGTGCACCCAATTCTCAAAAATCCTGGGAGGTGAATCGGAGATTGAAGCAGGTCCGGTTTGTTTTGTCACGAGGATGACGAACTTGAAAGAGACCATTTTGGGCAGAAGAACCCGCTCGCCTTTGGTTCAGATGCAAATGTTCTCGTTCGAATCTCTAAGCGCTTCGGGCCGCGCGCTTTGTTTAGGCGAGACTGCCGTGCATCAAAGTCAGGTTAATCGATTGATGTCGAATCTTCGTAAACGCGGAATCAAAGTAACTTCTCTTCATAATCACTGGCTTAACGAGAACCCGCGCTTAATGTATATGCACTGGGAAGCTAATATGAATCCCGTAGAGTTTGCCAAAAAAACCAAGGCATCTATCGCATTCCTCGGCTAATGTTCGAGTATTTTTTATTTTTAGACATGAAAGGATGATCTGTAAATGGCGCAACCTGTAAAGGCAAGTCCGCAATTTAAAAAATTATGCAACCGCTTCTCCTCCATTTTGGGCGGGACAGAGCATGAAATTACGAAAGGTCCGGTTTGTTTCGTTTCAAGAAACAGAATTATAAAAGCCACTATTTTAGGAAAACGCACCGCGTCCCCTCTCGTTCGTTATCAATTGTTCTCGTTTGAGTCATTGGACAGTTCCGGACGAGCACTCTGTCTGGGAGAAACAGCTCTTTTCCAAAACCAGGTCAATCGCTTGCTCACAAATCTTCGGAAGAACGGGATAAAAGTTACGGCGGTTCATAATCACTGGTTGTTCGAGAATCCGCGTCTCATGTACGTGCACTGGGAATCCATTGATAATCCCATTGAATTCGCGAAAAAAGTAAAACGTTCGATCGCTTTCTTGGGTTAATAATTAGCCTCGTTCAATAAAAAAAAGGGTAATCGCATCTACGGCGATATCCCTTTGTTACATAGCTATAACCGATGACTCGGAATCTCCCACTCATAATGGACCTTCTCCAGCCACTTGCCCGCGGCAAAATCCCGCCCCCGGACTACGATCCGATTCTCGTATACCTCCACGAACAACCCTTGGCTTCCGTCCTTATGCTCGTCTTCATCCGTCCAGAGGTAGGCAACGGATGCCGCGTTAAACATGCGGGGCAATTGTTCATCGTCGTACAGGGTATGCGGCGCTTCCAGCTCCCAATGCGTATGCCCGGTAAACAGAATGGCATGCCTATGTCTGGACAACACTTCCTTGAGCTGTTCATCTTGGGTAACGCCGTACCACTTCTGCGACTCGTAGGAGCCGGCAACCGTATCCTTAAGCGGCTGATGCAGGAACACGAAGGCAGGATGATTCAGACTCTTGCTCTCCTCTAATTTGCCATCCAACCAGGTCAGCTGCGTCTCCGACAGGAACGAGAATAGGTCCAGCCCCTGCTCGGTCCCAAGGAAGATAAAAGAGTAACCTTCCACCATGTGAGCATGATACGGTCCGCCCATCTCCGTGGCATTCAGATAAGCTCCCAGGCGCGAAGGCCATTCTCCCCCGCCGACATCATGATTGCCGGAAGCAAAATAAGCGGCTGGCAGCCCTTCTCCATGCTCCCGCCATATTTTACGAAATTCTTCATACTCTTCCGCATGCCCATGGTCGGTAATATCTCCTATATGCATAATACCGTGGCTGCCTGGCGCTTCCCGTTTCATATCCTCGAGCGCACGCGCCAAATTGCCATTATGCGTATGTCCGGGATCCGTTCTCACATGCGTATCGGTAATAACCTGAAACTGAAGCCGCGCCTTCCCTTTACCCTCTTCATTCCCCATTCTCAGACCCTCCCTATATTCCCAATATTCCCACAAGCAGAATACCGGCGAAAATGATGCTGGCGGATGCTAACCGCAAAGCGCCTTTTCCTTCCTTGAGCAGCCATACGCCCATAAAGGTCCCGCAGACGGTCCCGATCTCCCGAAGCGGTGCCACGTAAGTCAGCTGCGACATGCTCATGGCGAACAAGAACAGCAGGTAAGAGCCCGGAGACAAAATGGATCCCGCCGCAAGCAGCCTGCCGTTTTCCCTTATCTGCTTAACCCAGCCCACTTCCCTGAAGCGGATAAACGGGACAAGCCCCAGCATAAATCCGATATTCGATATCTCTAATAGCACAATCGGCGAAAAATGCTGCAGGTTCACTTTGTCTACCATGACATAGGCCATTGTGCAGAAGCCTACGGCTACGATCGACAACAATACTTTCCCCGAGGCTTGAAACCGCTGCTTCCTCCGGTAAAACCCGCTTAACAGAAAGAAGCCTAGAGCAATTAATCCGAGACCCAGCCAGCCCCAAAGGGACAGCCGTTCGTTCAGGAAGATAACCCCGCAAAGAGGCAGCAGGAAGGTAGCGATCCCTCTCATCATCGGGTACACCTGGGACAAGTCGCCTAAAGTTAAGGTGCGAGACAAGAAGTACGCATACCCTGCCTGAATCAGCAGAGACAGTACCAATAAAACATATCCGGACAACGGTACTTGGACGGAGACGATCTCCGCGATAAATTCCGGTAGAAGCAATAGGGTGGCAGGTATATAGATCATGAACAAAAACAATTGCTTATTCCCGCTCTTCTTCGTGAGCATATTCCAGATGGCATGAGCCACGCCGGATCCTAATACAAGCAGTACGGCAAGCGAAATAATGACCCCTCCTCACAAATCCAACACCTACTCAAACAACACACAAAAACACACATAAATACAACTTTACGCAAATGTTAGCATGAGCCTTTCACCCTGTCAATTAAGAAAATCTCTATCGGGGTTAAAAAAGGAGCAACCACGGCAAAACAAAAAAAAAGAACCTTCCGGGAAGGCTCTTCTTGTATCTTATCTTCTATTTGCATTCAACAGTAATTCCGGCTTCCTTGTATCGCTCAAGGATATCCGGGCTCAGCCCGGAGTCCGTAACAATACGCTCAATCTTATCCAGTCCGCATACCGGCGTAAGCGATACGACATCAAACTTGCTGCTGTCCGCAAGCACGATAACCCGCCTCGTCCGCTCCAGCATCCTCTTTTTCAATTGAATCTCGCTAATTCCGTAATCCGTCAGCCCTTCGGTCAGGGAGATGCCGCTCATGCTCATGAAGAACAGGTCGGCATGGAACTGGGAAACAAACGACTCGGCATAATCCCCAACCGCGCATTGTTCCGAATTACGCACGACCCCGCCGACAAAAATAATCGTAAACTGAGGCTTAGCCATAAGAATCGAAGCAATCGGAAAGGAATTGGTTAATATCGTTAACCGTTCGAAACGGGCAGCCAAGGCCTTGGCGAACTCCGTATTCGTCGTGCTCACGTCCAGGAACAAGGATTGCCCCTCTTCCACAAAACGAAGAGCCGTCTGGGCCAGCTCGCGTTTCTCGGGATGTCTCTTCGTCTCCCTCACGGTGAAGGGAAGCTCTTTCCGGTAGTCAGCCTGAGGCAAGGTCGCCCCACCATGAACCCGTTTCAAGAAACCTTCCTGCTCCAGATACTCCATATCTCTTCGGATCGTCTCGAACGAGACGCCGAATCTCGCGATTAAATCAGCCGTCTTGACCGATTGAGATTCATGAAGCAGCTGTATGATTTGTTGATGTCGGTCATGTATAAGCATGGATACTCCCCCAATAATGCGGACTTCAATACGCTATTCCTTCTAGAATACCACAAAAACACACCTAACAAAAAAAGGCCGGAAACCCTAAACGGGTGTCCGGCCTTAGACTTTATATTTCTACCAGCATCAGAATAATAGAGGACAAGCCCAGGCATGTACCCATTAAACACAATACCATGAGAGCCTGCTTATGATTAAGCCCCGCCCGCAGCAGACGGTAATGCGCCTGGCTTGCGTCAGCCTGGTAGATGGCCTTCCCTTGCAGGAAGCGTTTCAGCATTACGTACAGATTATCGAAGATCGGAACCCCCAAGGCGAGAATCGGGATAAAAATAGAGAGTGCCGTAGCTTGCTTGAAAGCTCCGTCTAGCGAAATAACGGCAAGCATAAATCCGAGAAAAGTCGCCCCCGCGTCGCCCATGAATATTTTGGCCGGAGGTTTGTTGAATCTTAAATACGCCAACGTTATGCCTACTAGAATAATCGCCATATTCGCAGAGTTCGACTGCCCCATGGCAAGAGCTACGATAAACAGGGTCATTGCGGAGATGGCAGAGAGCCCTCCCGCCAGCCCGTCCAGACCGTCCGAGAAGTTGATGACCGTCGTCACCCCAAAGATCCAAAGCGTTGTTAGAACAAATTGCAAAAGGACGGGAAGCTCCACGTAATGGCCGGAGAACGGGTTAACAAAACCGGTAAACACAACACCCGAAGCGTACACCAATACAGCGGCGGAGAGTTGGACGATCAGCTTCGGCAGCGCAGGAAAATCCTTGCCCTTCGTCTTATACCAATCGTCAACCGTACCGATCGCCAGCAGCAATAGGCCGCCTAGAAAGATCGCTCCTGTCTGCATGGAGAAGTCCCGGACCACAGCCAGGTAAGCGATAAAAAAGCCTATAAAAATCGCGTAACCGGCCGTCAGCGGAATCGGCTTCCGGTGCAGCTTGCGCTCGACGTCCTTCCTGGGCCTGTCTACAAAATCAATCTTAAACGCAAGCCGGCTGAGTGGAGGAATCAACACGAGTACCGTTATAAAGGAAAGCAAAAAAGCAGCAACGTATAAAATTGTAATCACCACCAATATATAAATATACCTTATCTCTCATTATATATTTAGCACGAATGGTGTCGACTGATGATTTACTGACTGTCGACTGACGCTGGAAATTAAGAGAATGCTTTTTTATAAATAGCAGGGTTATATCATAAGAACTTTTCATGTATAATCATGTCGAACAAATTGCATGCAATTTATCCAAAAAGGAGCGTCCGATTCCTATGCTTATTGTCTCCGTCATCCTAACGGCGATTGTTGCGATTGAACATGTGTATATCCTGATCCTCGAGATGTTTCTGTGGACGAGTCCAAGAGCGAGGAAAGCCTTCGGAACCGACAAGGCATTTGCGGAAGCAACTAAGTCGCTTGCCGCCAACCAAGGACTGTACAACGGCTTCTTGGCCGCGGGTCTGTTCTGGGGGCTTGTTCATCCGGATGCCTCCACAGGGCATCAGATCCAGCTATTTTTCCTGATCTGCGTACTTGTTGCGGCGGTCTACGGAGGCCTTACGGCAAAACGTTCGATTCTTCTCGTTCAAGGTCTGCCGGCATTAATCGCGCTGATCGCCGTGCTTTTAACCTAGTATTTTTCCAAGAGGAATAAAAATGGCTGCGGAGTCTATCTCCGCGGCCATTTTTTATCTTGATTTCTTACTCTTTATAATAAGGTTACAGTAAATATAATGTAAGAATACATAACAAACTTTACAGAGAATATATATGATTTATTTAAAAATTTTACTTTTATATGAATCTGCGTCAGAATAATTGACGCTCTATTAACATGGTGATAGAATCTCTATCGAGTTCATATGGAAGGAGTTGCATAAAATTGTTCAAAAGCAAAAGTCATCAATCGCAAGACAAACGACAATCTACCTCCGATCGCGAGACTCCCCGGGGATCGAAACGCGCTTGGGGCAAAAAGTACGCTATCGCGGCAACCCTCGCGCTTTCCATGGTTTTCGCGGGAGTTATTCCATCCAATAACGCCTATGCGTTAACTAAACTGACATCCGCAGGCGGAATAGATTGGGAGATTCACGATTCATTCGCGCCTAACCTGGACACAGGCAGCATCCGCAGAGCGAGCAACACGCCTATACAAGGGTTTGGCAATATTTTCGTCCAGGTATCCACCTCGCCGTCGCCCCGGATGAACGGTCAATTAATGAGAGGCTTCGGGCTTGAATTCGACGGCAGCGACACCTTCGACACTACGCAGTCCGTCAATCTTGGCGACGTCCTCATTACACGCGATGTTTACCTGAACAGCGCAAGCAATAGCGTTCGTTTCTTCGATACCTTCACCAACACAACCAACGCTCCCGTAACCGTCAATGTATCCTTCGGCGGATCGCTCGGCTACGGCACCGGCCAAAATTACGGGGCCGTAAAAACGACCTCTAACGGCGACACAGCCATCGCAGCAGACGATTCATGGGCTTTAATAGGCACAAGCAGAGCAGCAGACCGCCCAATCGGCGTCATTCTTGGTTCCCCCGCTCCGTTTGAAGGAGCGCTGCAAGGCACCGGCGATCAGCAGCAGAACCCTTTCACCACCCCGCTGGCAACCTCCGGCAATGATGCGAACTTCTACGGCTTCATTCATAAGCTCACAATCGAACCCGGCCATACCAAATCGCTGGCCAGATACGTTCTTGCCGGAGAAACAGGCGAGACCGGACTAACCCAAGCCGCGGATTCGCTCGATCAAATGACGGAAAATCCCGATCTCACCCACTTAACCCCCGCGGAAGTATGTACGCTCAGCAACTGGGATCTGTCCAGTCTCCCTGGATTTGATGCTGCCGCTTGCGCGGATGTCATGCGTCTCGACATTCCGGCAGCTCCTGCTGCAGCTCCTGCCGTAACGACCTCCAATTACGATGTCATTAACAAAAGCATTGAGCAAATGCAGTCCGATATGGAGAAAGGCATCACGACCTCCGAAGCGATCACAAGAGCTTATCTGGATCGTATTAACGCTTATGATCTCGGACAGCTCGGCTTCCACTCCTTCCTTCACGTCTCTGAAACGGCCATTCAACAGGCCAAGGCAGCGGATCAGGCTCGCAAAGAAGGCAAGACAGGCCAATTGCTTGGCATTCCGATTGCCGTCAAGGATATCTATGATACCAAGGATATGCCAACCACCGGCGGCTCCAAAGCGTTGGAAGGCTGGCAGCCTAAATCGGACGCTTACCAGATTCAGAAGCTGAGAGAAGCAGGAGCCATCATCATCGGCAAAGCTAACACATCGGAGTTTGCCAACAGCGGAAGCTTTAGCGAAAGCGGCTGGATGCAAACCTGGAATGCGCTCTATCCATCCAAAACTTCGTTTGGTTCCAGCGGAGGCCCCGCAGTATCTGTCGCTGCAAGCTTTGCGGCAGCTGCCATGGGCACGCAGACCGGCGTATCGCTGTACGCGCCGTCTACGGGCGCCAGCCTGGCAGCCTTCCGCGGAACGGACGGCATGGCAAGCACGCGCGGCGTAATGCCGCTGACATGGGGACAGGACTATGCCGGACCTATTGCCCGTACCGTCACCGACCTCTCTTATATCCTTAACGCAACAACCGGCACCGACCCGCAGGATATGCTGACGCAAGAGGCAGATGCCAAAAAACCTAGCGACTGGACGAAGGCTCTAGACCGCAACGCCCTGCAAGGCAAGCGAATCGGCTATATTCCTTCTTCGTTCGTGTCCTCATACGCCGACGACGGCACGGGACAAGCTGTCATGCAGCACTTCGAAGACCTGGTGGATGCAGGAGCTACCATGGTGGAGATGAGCGCGCCTCCGGGAGGCGGCACAAGACCCGCGGGCAATGCCGGCTCCGAGGGCTGGGCACGCTACATCGAGCTTAACCCGGATTTCCCTTACGCCACGGGCGACGAGCTGCTCGCCTCGCCAAAGCTGCTCTTATACAATCAATCAAGCTTGCAGGTACGTCCGCGAATGACCGAAAGCCAAGTACAGGCGTACCTCGCTTACAGAACGAACTACAAGAAGATTATCGCGGACTGGATGGATCAATACGATGTGGACAGCGTTGTGTATGCAGGCTTTATCAGCGATATGTATAACAACGACAGTGCCGCCGCTCAGCTAAGCTCAGACAGAGGCACCGGCGTACTTACCTCCAACGTTGGACTGCCGACGGTCGTAGTACCCGTAGGCAAGAACCCGAATGGCTATTCGATTTCCATGCAGTTGGTCGGCAAAGCGTGGGATGACGCGAACGTTCTGGCCATGGGCTACGCCCTGGAGCAGCATACTTTAGCTCGTAGCGTAACCGCCTTCGCGCCAGCGCTGAGCTATACGCCGCCAACAATGCCGCCAACAACAACGCCTCCGGGCAATAATAACGGAACGCCTCCGGGAGGCAATGAAACACCGGGCGAGGATCCTGTTTCGTTCGCCGACACAGAAGGACATTGGGCGAAGGCAAGCATCGACTTCCTGGTCAAGAAGGGATTATTGGCCGGTTACCCGGACGGGACCTTCCGCCCGGACCTTGGGATTACTCGTGCAGAGGCCTTAAAGGTGCTGGCGATACAGCTTGGACTTCAATCGCAGGCAAGCAGCTTCTCGGACGTGCCTAGCACGCATTGGGCTGCCGGCTACATCGGAGCCGCTCAGAAGTCCGGACTCATGAACGGTTATGCCGACGGGAAATTCCGCCCGGACGATAAGCTTAACCGGGCAGAAATGGCCGCCCTCGTAGCCAGAGCCTTCCAGCTCAGCGGCAGCAGCACCACTGCCTTCTCTGATGTGCAGGCAGGCAATTGGGCGCATACCTATATAGAAGCCCTTATGGCCAACAAGATCGTTACCGGGTATGCCGACGGCACCTTCCGCCCCGACTCCGCAATAACCAGAGCGGAATTCGCAACCATGATTACCCGGGTTCTTCAAAGCTAATAACACAGAAACGGACGGACGCCAGCAAGCGTCCGTCCGTTTCTTTATTCTTTCTTTTCCTCGATTCGATACCATAATTCACAATACTCGTCACCACCCTGATGAGTGCAGTACATCTCGAAGTTGCCTCCATCCATGATCGTGTACTTGGACGTTTGCAGCCATTCGGAGAATATACGGTTTTTAAGCGAACGCAAATCGTAATTCCCGCTCCCGTTTCCATCATTTAATGTGGAGAATACCGCCCAAGTAGATGCCGGAACATTAATAACCGTATACCCGTCTATCCTGCTTCCAGCTGATTTATAACATCCGATTAAATAAGGAAAAGTGGTATTGCTTGTGAACCTGTAGGAATCAAATGCAAAGACCTCTCCAAGCTCTGTGCCGAAATGGCCTTCAGCCCGCCAATCTCCGGCTAAGGAATGAAACAGCCGGTCAAACTCGCCATTCTTTGAAATGTTTTGCCAGACTTCCGGGATCGTTACTCCGTCTTGATTCGCGATATTGTCCATGCCGTATATATCTTCCAGTCCATACACTTGAAAAGCTTCCCGTTCCTCAATTCGATAATTCATCTCGGCAACTCCCTTGAGAATAATTTGAAAGGAGAGACGAGGGTATGCTTTCAACGGTCTACCCGCCTGCCGGGCCGCAGTAGGCGTCAGTCCGTGCAGATTCTGGAATGCCCGAGAGAAGGATTCAGGCGTTTCATAACCGTATTTCAAGGCGATATCCGTTACTTTGTTCTTCCTGTCTTGCAAATCAAAAGCTGCAAGCGTCAGCCGTCTTCGCCTTATATATTCGGATAAAGGCATCTCAAGCACAAACGAAAACATACGCTGAAATTGATAGACGGAGCATAAGGCAATTCTAGCTATCTGTTCGTAATTGATTTCGTGCTCCAGGTTATCTTCAATGTATTCGATAGCCAGATTCATGCGCTGAAGCCAATCCATCTCGATCCCTCCTTTCGTAAGGAGCATAACACCGCGATGTTCAAGCAGCCTGACAATTCATGCAATAAAATGACAGATTGTCCTTTTTAACCATCAGATTGCATCTTCTTTAATAGAAGTATCGAACCGGCGCTCTCCCTCAATGAGGGTAATGATTCTGGCGCCGCGCTTCAAATCGCCGTAAGTGTTGTAGCCGGTAGCGCGTCCATATGCAAGCGTGATGCCATGAAGCGTACCGATATAATCATTATTATGATCATGCCCCGCAAATACCCCCATCACATCTCCTCTTTCCAACAGGGCGGCGAACAAACCGCTGTTGACCTTGGAGCAGCACACTTGCTCTCCTTTTGTACCTTCTGCCCCGCCGGATTCCCATACTTCGTTGTATTCGGGAAGAGGGATATGAAGGAAGGCAAGGCCAGGCAGCACGGCGTTATTTTTCTCGGCAAGCTGGCAGGACTGTTCTCTGTACCATTGAACCTGACTAGGCTGAATCCATGCGTATCCGCCGATGCTTGCATCCGCATATTCGCCCGAATCCATGAAATAAAGAACGGCGGCATCGCTGTCCGACGAAGAGCTTTTGACCGTTGCCGTATAATTGCCTATGCCGCCGATATCCTCCGGACCGGCCTCGCTAATGCAATTGCCGTATTCGGATAAAATCTTTTGCAGCTCCGGTTTCTTTACATTTCTTTCCGCATCGTGATTGCCGTAAATAACGGCGAACGGAATACCGGATTGGTCGGCGATCTGCACCGTTTTCCGGAATCCCCCTCTTAGATCGCCTGTTTCATTGTCGGCATAAATAACGTCTCCCGTGAAAACAATCAGATCCGGCTTCTCGGATTCAATCAGGTTCTTGATTAGCGCAAGTGAACGGATATCCGCTTCCCCTAGACCGTCATACACGTGAATATCCGTAAACTGAATGATCTTAAATGTTCCGTCCTCGCGAAATGCCAATTGCCTTCCCATCGCATAAGCCTCCTAATGAAGATATTGTTCTTCCCTCTTATTACTTATCCATTAACCCATAATATTCCTTGAAAAATAATGCTCTGCTCCAGCATTAATTCAGCAACCACCCTAATGTTTAGCGGCCTTAATAACCGCTTCCGCGAATTTCAATTGCTGCTTTAGATCCGCATTACTATTAAGCCAGTACATTAATTCTCCGTCGCCAACCGGCTCAAGCCAGGTTAGATAAGGCGTATCTTGACCATTGGTATGATAGATAGGTATACCTGAAACCTCGTGAATGCGTTCAGCCGAAGGGTTCTTATCGAAGACGGTTACCGATGTAAATTCACCATAAGTGCCGCTAAGCCTAAACGTCGAATCCCCTTTCCGATAAGTCAGACTAAGGACGGCATCTTCCATGTATGCCTGGTCGTCCGGTTTGAATTTATAGTACGCATAAGGATAACCCGATCTGGACTCGCTGGCTTCCACCCACTTTTCGGGTTCTAAAACATTCGGGTGACCAAGGTAAGGAGACAATTCCACCTTTGTAAGCTTGGCATCCGCTACCTGAAGCCTTCTCTGAAAATGCAGCACAATCGCGCGATACGGTTCGACTTGTCCGGCTTGCACGGCTTTGACGAGTTTCTCAATTCGTTCCGCGCTAAGCGGCTCCATAGATTCGTTAACGTCCATATGAACTCCTTTCCCGGTTCGGGGCCCCGATGCCTGTATAACAACCCCAAATCCAAGAATGTGACCGCGCACTCTATTTTTTTATGTAAAATATTTACTAAATTGATCTTATCTATAATTCTTACAAGGACTGATGAAACCCTTGTTTCTTTCGCAGCGCAAAAAAACATCGCCGGAGCCTTTGGCTGCACGGCGATGTTTTTATCAGGTGCTTTCTATTTAAAGTGGCCGCGCGGCTTCTTGCCGCTCCACCGTTCGTCAACCTTTTCCAAGCTCGACTGGTACCGCGTATCCACGCTGAGCCGATATTGGTTCGTCGTATTGGCTAGCGAGCAATGCATGAGGAACATGCCAAAAATCAATACATCCCCCGCGCGATACTCGGCCGTAGCCCATTTGCCTCCAAATTTCTCCGTAATGGCTAGCGGATCATCCGTATAGTGCCCGATGCCGGGATCGCGGTCCGAATCCTTGGAGCCGTAAGACTTCTTCAGCTCCTCGAAATGGTGGGAATCCAGGCAAATCGCAAGACCTCCCATGGCGTAATCGATATCGCCAAGAGGCGACCATACGGTGTAGAGGTTATGCGTGCCGCGCCCCATATACACAATATCGTAATGCGCACCGGTAAAATCTCCTTGTCCAACGGCGCGAAGCCACTTGTAATGGTACGTCAGCGATCGTTCCCCCAGCAGCTCGTCAAAAAAGCCCATTATATGCTCGCCATTCAGCACGCTGAGCAGTTCCGGCAAATCTTCGTTAGTGCCTCCCATGAAAATAGTTTTGCTGCCGTCGGCCATTACGCCTTCCTCCAGCAGCGTATCCCGGTCCAGCTTGCCCATCTTGTCCATTTTCTCCAGGATGGCATGGCGCGCCTTCAACACTTGCTCTCGATTATGAAAGTCCCGAAGCAGCAAATAACCGTCCTCCGCAAGCCGCTCCCTTAATGCGTCAGCATCATGCAATAGCTCATTCGAATCTCTCAGTTCCGTTAAATGAGGCCCTCCAAGCTCTAGCTCCCGGCTTCCTACTTTTAGCAGCATCCACCAACCACTCCTTAATCGGATAGTAGCTTCATTGTAGAGCCGGACCCTCTATCTATACCATGGAGGTCATTTGCGAAAACATGTATAATCGTACTAAATTCTCGAAAGGAAGGCTTGCCATGTCCTTTATGAATATCCCCTACGAGCTTGAAGAGCATCCGCTTCCGCCTCCCTGCCGGTTTCAGTTAATATGGAAGGTACAAGCGAACAACGCTTATCAAGTCGCCAAACCCGCCGGCTTCTCTTCCCCCGGCTTATTCGCTACCTGGGAAGGCAAAGGCGTAATTACGCTGGGAAGCGAGCAGCATGAACTGGATGCCGGAACCTATATAATCGTACCGCCGGATATCCCGACCGCATACCGATGTCTCAATGGGAATTGGAAGTTTTATTTTCTGGAATTCGATTCGCTGGACATGGCCTTGGGATTAAACCTTCCTGTAGGCATTCCCGTATCCACCGCCAAAATGGCGGAAGCCGCCCGAATAAACGAGCGGCTGATTAACAATCTCATTATGAAGCCTGCCGGCTATGCTTACGACTCCCATCTGGCCATGCAGGAGCTTCTGCTGCTATTCGCCAGGGAACGGAATGCCGACCGCTCCGGCAGACATCCCGAATTAGACGATATTTTGTACCGCATGCACCAAACGATTGGACAGCCCTTCCCGACAGAGGAATGGATTCGGCAAAGCGGCTTGTCGCGCACTGCCTTCTTCACCCGCTTCCGCGAGAGAACGGGTATGTCCCCCAACCAATACATGCAGGAGCTGAAGCTGGCCGCGGCCAAGACATCGCTCGAGACAACCCAAGCATCGGTGAAAGAAATTGCCGCCGCCCTGCAGTTCTATGATGAATTTTATTTCTCCAAGCTGTTTAAGAAAAGATACGGCCTGTCTCCCCGGGCTTACCGGCAGGGTGCACCGTTTGCGGATTAACAGATCTCCATTGCGCGTTGATGCAGGAACTGTTTTACGGAACGGTCCTCGCAAAGGCCAATCGCGCGGCTGTAAGCTGTCCGTGCTTCCTCAAGATTCTCCGTTAACCTGAGCAAATGGGCGGACAGCGCCCAATAAGGCTGGTAGCTGTCCCTGTTCGCTTGAGGTATCGCTTCTAGAAGAGCCAATCCTTCCTTTGGACCGTATGCCTCCGCAACAGCAGCCGCGCGTCCTACCAGAATCCCGAGAGTTGGGCTCAGTTGGCTTAACCCCTCATATAGCAAGGCAATTTCCTTCCATTCCGTACGTCCGGTCCTTGCCCGCTGGGCATGAACGGACTGAATAGCGGCCATCAGCTGAAATCGTCCAATTCGGCCGGATCGCGCGGCTTTATGCAGACATTTTTCTGCCTCCGTTATCAACGGGGCGGACCAGCGCGATGTATCCTGCTCGCTTAGCGGAATGTAGTGTCCTGAATCGTCGCGGCGGGCTCTTTGCCGCGCTTCGCAATGCAGCATGAGCGCAAGAAGCCCCTGCGCTTCGGGTTCATCCGGCATATAAGCGGCAAGGAGTTTTCCCAAATAAATGGCCTCATCCACTAACCCTCTGCGTCTCGAATCGACTCCCGCAAGATCATCCCAACCGCTGCCATACGCCGCATAGATGGCATCCAGCACGGCATCCAAGCGTTTTGGCCATTCTTCAACGTCAGGCATGGTGAAGGTCAGACGGTCGCTTCGAATTTTTGCCTTGGCGCGCGTAAGCCGCTGACCCATCGTGGAGGGCTTCACTACGAATGCGGACGCGATGCGGGATGCGTCGATGCCAAGCACGAGCTGCAGCATTAACGGCGTGTGAATCGACGGATCGATCTCGGGATGCGAGCACAAGAACAGCATTTTCAGCCGGTCATCAGGAAAGGCTGCGGAATCCATATGCTCCGCTTCCTCCGACATGGCGATCAGAGCCGAATAGGCTTTTTCGGAAACGCGCTCACGACGGAGGCGGTCCATAAGACGCCGCTTAGCCACCATAAGCAGCCAAGCCTCCGGTTTGTCCGGAATCCCCTTCTTCGGCCACGATTCCAAAGCGGTGACGAGGGCATCCGCAAGCGCATCTTCAACCGCCTCCAGATCACGCCAGTTAGCGGCTAGATAGGAAAGGATGCGGCCATAAGAGTCGCGAACGGTATTTTCGATTGTCCGATAAGTATCCATCTCGCTCCTGTTACATAGCCGGGAGATTTTGTCTTACTTCCACGGCGTTCACGGGAGCGCGGGCCGCCCACTCCAGCGCCGCATCCAAGTCAGGCACGTCGATAACGAATAATCCGCCAAGCTGTTCTTTCGTTTCGGTAAAGGGGCCGTCCTGTACAAAAATGGTTCCGTCATTTCGCCGTAACGTCGCAGCCGTATCTGGCGCATGCAGGCCAAACCCGGTAACAACAACCCCGGAATCACGCAGCGCATGAACATAATGCGACCAGCCTGCCAAATACTCCTGTTGTTTCTCAGGGTCCTTGCGAGCGGCGAAATCCTCCGTACTTTCAAAAAACATCAGCGTAAAATGCATGCTTCAAGCTCCTCTCATCGATCACTTATTTGACTTACATCTTTATGTCGATTTCGGAATGCGGATTTCTACAAGTCCTGTAAAATAATTTCGTCATAATTGCAAATTTTCCTATTGTTATTCAGACGAAAAGCCCGCCCAAACGATCATCGGCTGGAGGAGGGAAGCCCAAATATCTTGCCATCGATACGATTTGACCCTTGTGATGAAACTCATGTGTCTCCACATGGGTTCGAATAATCGTTCCGCGCCCAAAATCGGGAAGCACCTGATGTAATTTTTGGGGATTGTCTAACGGAGCTGATCCAATCGTATTGCTGCCGCAGTATTTCCAACAACGCAGTCACTCCTTGGATTTCGAATGATACGGTTTGTCTTACCCTTTCAACTTCTCCGTTATCGTCAATTCATTGCCATCTGGGTCGATGATCGTAAAATAAAGGATAATTCCGCGCAATTGAATCCGGTCCACCGCAGCGCCATCGTTTATCATCCTCTGGTACGAAAGGAATATCGCGTAGGGATCCGCACGGCGAAAACCGTCCACCAACGCTTCGAATACCTCCATGCTAAGCCCGCGGCGCGGAGTCGTAATCACCGAATCATCCCAAAATTCAGGATGTCGCTCAACCGCCGTCCTCAGCCTCGTCCTCGCCCGCTTCAGAGCAGCCTTCACCGAACCCTCGGATTGTCCGAACAGTTGTCCCGTTTCCTTCGCGGTAAAGTGGAACACGTCGATCAGCAAAACAAGAACGACTTGCCTTGGTTCTAGCCGATCGGATAACAGTTCAAGCGCCTCACGCACATCCCACCTGCTCCATTCATCATAGGAAGCGATTTGATGCGCATCGAGCTGCCCGGCTTGCGGCTGCAATTTACGGCTGCGGCAAATATCTATCCATGCGTTGGAGGCAATTCGAAACAGAAATGGCTTCGTAATCTCCCTCTCCGGAAAGCGAGTATGCCAACGATAGGCTTTAATAAGCGATTCCTGCAGCAGATCATCGGCATCCCAAGCCGAGCCGGACTTAGCCAGACAATACCTTCTCAGATCGTTTTGCAGCGGTAACGTCATTACCGCAAACATCTCGTAGCCTGAGTCCGAATGATTCCCTTGCGGCACTATCGCTGATTCCTTAAGTTGTCTTTGTGAGTAAAATACGGCGTCTGCCCCGTCTCTTCCACGACGCTTAAGGGATTCTCATCGGGATCAAAAGCTTCAAAAAACCGGTATCCATCCTCTTCGTGGATTTCGCTTAGCCTCGCCCCCTTGGCCTTAAGCTGTTCATACGAAAGGTTTATATCGTAAGAAGTGAAATTGTAATAGGGCATCATAGCTTTACCCGAATCAAATTGGACCGGCTGCGGTTTTTCCACTTTCCATAACAACACCAATGTTTGACTGTTAGGGAACGCAAGTCCGACTCTATAATCGGTCCTTTCAATCGCTTCCACACCGAACATTCGAATGTACCATTCCGCTGAACGCCCAATATCGGTTACCGGAATAAATATGCCGGATACAAATGCGACGATTTTTTCCATAGATCAGTCAGCTCCTTTATCCTAATTTTCAAACTATTAACGATAAAAATCCATAAAAAGATACGGGTAAGCAAAAAGCGTCCGATTTATTTTTTCCACATAAAAGGGCCGCAACAAACTGCTGCACACGCAGCCTGTTACAGCCCAATCATATGTGCGAACGGCTTTTACACGGCTCGGACGTCCGGCCTCTAGCTCAGCTTCACCAGGTTATCCGCCGTGCGGAAGGCCAACGCCATAATCGTCAGCACCGGATTAACGCCGCCGTTCGTCACGTGAACGGACCCATCGCTCACCCACAGATTGTCGTAACCGTGCACGCGGCCGGACGGATCGGTGACGGATGTCTCGGGATCGTTCCCCATGCGAAGTGTACCCGCCTGATGCTGTCCTGCGCTTAAGCCGCCGCCCGGCTTCGTCTGCCACACTTCACGCGCCCCGGCTGCCCACAGCCACTTTTCTGCCTGCCCTCCCAGCACAGCCGCAGCTCGAAGGGACTCGGGGTGAACGCTGCCGGACAGGAACGCAACAGGTATGCCGAAACGATCCTTCACCGACTTCGACAGCTGCACCCTGGATTCCGGGTTAGGAATCTCCTGAATGGGCCCCTGAATCTGGCTCGTTCGCAGGAAGGTATCGCGCATCGTTTCCTTGCCCTTTAACCCCCATCTCGCCGCATTCGGCGAAAGCGCCCGATACCAATGGATAAGAGGCAGCCGGGTGAACTCGTTGGCGAGCAGCCCCCCGCCGATAATCCCCAAATGGCTATGTTCCGTGTTGAAAGTCGCTATGCTGACCCCTGGACCAAGGCCGTCTTGAACTACCTCGTCAAAAATCCCGTAAGCGCCGGAATACACATGACCCTGCAGGTTTCTGCCGACTTGTCCATACCGGTTGCCGATTCCGTCCGGCTCTGAATTACTTGCGGAGTTAAGCAGGAGCCGCGCGCTCTCGATCGCTCCCGCGGCAACAACCACATGGCCTGCCTGAATTTGCCGACGTTGGACCGAACCGTTCCATTCCTGCACGAGACGGACTCCGGTCGCATGTTTTCCTCCATCGGTATCTATGTACTCGGCAAAAGCATCGCAGATCAGATCGCAATTCCCCGTCGCTATCGCTCTTACCAGCATCGTGTTATGCCCGCCGTTCTTGCTGTTTGTCGGGCAGGCAAAACCCACGCATTGACCGCATCTGCCGCAAGCCTGCCGGCCATCCCTTTCAACGGAGTTAATAAGAAGCGGTACGGCGCCGGAGTGCCAGCCTAGCTTTTGTGCGGCACGGGCTAACCGTTCGGCTTCCAGCGTCATAGGCATTGCCGGCATAGGATAAGGACCGTAACGCTTGCCTCTGCCGGGATGGGCACCACCGTCGCCGGATACGCCAACCTCCCATTCCGCGCGCTGGTAATAAGGCTCAAGATCCTCGTAAGTGATCGGCCAGTCGGCGAGCGAGCTGCCTTCCGGTATTCCGTAACGGCTTGCCATACGGAAGTCTTCCGTATGAAACCGCCACGCCTGCGCCCCGTAAACCCTCGTTCCTCCGCCAACCGTCATTGCATTATTGTGGTAATCGCCATCAATAGGCAGCGTTATTCGCTCGCTGCCGTCCGCCATGGCAAACGTGCGGGGGTTGCCTTCCACATCCGGACCCGTGTTATGCCCGTATTTGCTGATCCGGTGATTCCGCAGGTGATCCCTGCCAACCTGATCGTATTTCAGCCAGCTTCCGCGCTCGACAACAAGCACCTGCATGCCGGACTCGGCCAGGACAGCGGCAGCAACCGAGCCCCCGGCACCGGCCCCGATTACTACCGCATCGTATCGGTCGCGCAGCTGCTCCAGCGTTTTATGCGGGAAGTCTGCCTCCGGAGCTGGCGTTATCGCCTCTGCCGCGGGGCCCGGACGAAAGCCTATCATCTCCCACGACTTTCCTTCTCTATTCCCTCCAGCTTCCGGAGTTCCGTAATAACCTTCAGCTGTTAGATTCAATAACGTATCGAAAAATAGCTTCGACGAAACAGGCCAATCCCGGTAGGCATCAGATTCCGCTTCTTGCAGCAGTTGATCTTGCTCACCGGCAGGCAATTCGGAAAACGGCTTCCCATGAAGCCTCTTGGCTTCCTCTTGCAAAGAGCGGAGCCCGGGTTCAATCACCTTTGCCCAGGCTGCAGCGTCTTGCCCGGCATAACGCTCCAAATAGGTTAAGACTCCCGCATCGCTTGCCGACTGCCAGTCATCCGCTGGAATCAACCGGTCCGTAACCGCTTTCAAAAGAGCATCTAAATGCAATTGATCTTGACTCATTTTCCTAATCCCTCCCTGTTTCTAGCTACTTTTATCATAAGCTGTCAGGCTAGTAATTTGCAAAAAAGTTTTCCCTATCATTTTCGACCTCCTAGTGACTTCGCCGCATAAAAAAAGAGCAACGGTATGATCTACCGCGCTCTTGCATTATTTGGAGGCTTTGAAGCCGACTAGTGCGTTGGCATACAGCAACGGCTTAGCAACCTGCTTAAGGTAGAGATCCCTTTGCTTGGCATACAAAGCGAGATGATGATCGGGCAGAATGTTCACTTCGAGCACATAAATATGACCGTTCTTATCCACCATGACATCGACGCCAATATCGGCGTAATTTCCGCCTTTGGAATCGAATATTTTGCAGGCCTTGGTGCAGATCTCTATCATTCGGTTTTGCGTCAGCTGCGACCGGCTTCGGCTATACCCATAGGTGCCTTGCAGCGCATTTAAACCTTTGCTTGCAAAGCCGGCGGAGGTAAAGTTCGTAACAATGCCGTTTTTCTTGCCGAACCTTGCAATGACGCCGGTACAGGACCACTGCAGCTGTTCGTTTTTCTGCATAATGACTCTGAAGTCGATGCCTCTGCTGCCTTGTCGTTTCATTTCGATCCCTTGCTGCACGATATACTGATGCTCCCGCAGGAGATTGGCTAGAAAACCGGCAACTTCCGTAGACCCTTTGGATACAATTCGATAAGGACTGGCCTTTTTGTTATTTTCGGGGTAAATGAACTGATAGCCGTCCCCTTTGCGAACCGCTTTTATAATTCCCCTGGCCATAGATTCCATCGTGGGTTTCAGATAAACGGCA
Organism: Paenibacillus sp. ATY16; assembly: GCF_003399985.2. Taxonomy (NCBI): domain Bacteria; kingdom Bacillati; phylum Bacillota; class Bacilli; order Caryophanales; family Paenibacillaceae; genus Paenibacillus; species Paenibacillus sp. ATY16. The sequence continues at coordinate 74,193 of NZ_NMOK02000016.1, forward strand.
TTATACCGGGCCAACATTTCATCCAGATCCTTACGGCTCTGCAGCTTTTTCGTATGGGGCAAATGCTTGCGGATCGCCGGATGCGGAGAAAGCCATCTCCATAGCTTCCATTTGTTGAAATGATCGCCAAGGAAATAACCGTTAAACAGACGCGGGCCAAGCACCCGTTTGAGGGCTTTGTAAGTAGGCGGATTCAATGCTGCTCTTCTATATAAAGCGGATGGATACGGAAAAGTGCCCAGAGTCCACTTGGACTTCGCGCCTTCCGGAGAATAATAGTAGCCTCGAATCTTCCTCGCTTGCAAGGAAATATCATCCGCCCGGCAAATATAGATTAAGCCCTGTATCGAAGAATAGGGACGTAAGTAATCATTGTATTTTTTTATTTTCTCCATTGTAATAGCAGCCCCGGGTTTAAACGCGACGATCCCTAGCACGGGACCGATGTGAACGTTATTCCCTTTGACCAACACTTTATATTTCAAAGGCGGAAGGCTGTATCCCCCCAGCGATTGCGATGAAATACCGATTGTATCGCTTGGCAGGCTTTGAGATACTCTCACCTTTAGTTGTCTGTTCCATGCCCCGAAATGCACCTTGACGGTGGACGGCCTGCCTGCGAATTTCCGCAAAAAAGCTTGGTTTACGAGTAAGCTGTCTTTCTCCGCATGATTCAGCTTTTTAACACGCATCGCCATGATTACGGCCTTCCTTTCAACGGATGGCTTGTGCCGAAGCCGGCTAGTTTTTTGGCATACTGCATATTGGCCCTAATCGTCCGATGGAACATTTGCGTCTCCCCTGCGTCCAAAGCGATCGTATGATTGGGGTCGTTATGATTAACCTCGATAATCCACAATTTATTCCGTGTATCAAGAGCAAAGTCAAAGCCCAAATTTGCGGCATGATAGCCCGATGACACCAGCTGCTTAGCGATATTCCGAGCGATCTTTTCCATCCTGCGACAGACAGCTCCAGCTTCGGCTTCTCCCTTATGCAGAATCCTTCGAAGCGCCCGTTTCCCCTCCATGGCTGTTCCGCCTTTGGATATGTTGCTGACAATGGACCTCCGGGGTCCTTGCCTTGCGATAATCCCCATCCGCTGCCAATTTCCTTGCCCGTCTTTCACCAGGATTAACCGGAAATCGATGAGACGCTCTTTGGAGGAGACCAGCTTTATTCTGTCTTGAATCAAATACCCGGAATGATGATTTTGTTTCCGAAGGAATTGACTCAGCTCCTGCACATTGCGAAAAACCTTCCTCAATGAGCCTTTATGCGTAACCGCGATTTTATGATTTTGTTTGGACAGCTTGAGAATATGGCTCCCGAATGATCCTTGAACCGGCTTCATATAGACCTCGTCGCTTTGCTCAAGCATTCGGGCAATGTCCTGCGGACTCTGATATAGAATGGTTCTGGGCAGATGGGCTCTGATGCTTCCGCTCCGGGAGAGGAGCTTGTGCATGCTCCATTTATCCAGCCGAAAATTATTAAAGACTGTTTTTCCCAGGCTGTTTTGAAAATGGGTCATTAACGGTGTACCGGTTAACGACTTGTTAATAATGGACGAAGGATATCGGTATTGACCGTAGATCCAGGTCTTCTTTGCAGGTGAATACATAAACCCGTGAATCGTCTTTGTCCGAAGATTAACGGCTTCCGGTGAAAAAGCCAGCAGCGCCCCTTTCACGTTACGGTGTGTCTTCGCGTAATGGAGTAGATTCTTAAAGGGCAGACTGCCTTTTATTTTATCAACAAGAATACCGATATAAGGACCGACGATTAGCCTATTTCCGTCCTTACGGACTTGTAATTGTCCCTCTGCCGGTATCTTTAATGTATTCACGCAGGCATGAGAGACGAGCATTTGGCCTTGAGGCACCTTCTCTGAGGTCATCAATTTAATCGGATGGGTCGTAATGCCGAATTGGAGAAGGAGACTTTGATTTTGGGATAAACTCCAATTCTTCAGGAATGCCGGGGCAACCAGGACTGTATCGGAAGGCAGAGAGGAACGACTGCGTATCTTGATCATGGTTAGAATCCTTTCCTCCCCTAAGAAATCAGCTATTCATTAGTCTATTATTCGCGTTCCGCAGTGTTACTTTGTTAATCATAATTGGGCCCTGTGTCCTTTCCCCCCTTCATTCATACACTGTGATTAGATCAAGGAGGGGAGGCTTTATTCGTGGCAACTCTCGGAATCATGTGGGATCGGATGAACACAGGCGTTTTTAAATGGCAGGCCAAGGCCATTCGGGCGGCCGGGTTTGACAGGTTATTATTGTTTAAGCCTAATCATGTCGACCGGAGAAATCGAACCGTTGCCGGATGGGTCTATGAGAATAATCACTGGCGCTATGAGCCGAAGTCCCCGTATCCTTCTATCATCTATGATCGGGGCATCTATAGCGGCCGAATGCTGAGGGAAGCCAGACAAGTGAAAGAGAACATCGGCATTCCTTTTGCGGGGGATTGGCTGGGTAACGATAAATGGAGCATCCATAAACATCTCTCGGTAAACAGCAGGCTTCGCCCCTATCTCATCCCTACTCTGCTGTTAAGCCATAATCAAGCCGTGCATACGATGCTGCATAAATATAACAAAGTTATTATCAAACCTCTTGGCACCCATAAAGGAACGGGGATATTGAAGCTGTCCTATAGGAACGGGAAATATGTGATAGAGGAAAATAAAAAGCAGAGACTACCCTTATCTAAAGAGGGTTTACAGAGGAAGCTTGCCCAGCTGCGCAGCAAACGGAATTATCTCGTTCAGAAATGGGTGGATATAACGGATGCTGCCAACAGAGTCTACGATATCCGCGTACTCATTCAGAAGAATGAACTTGGACAATGGCATCTGACCGGGATGGGGGTACGGCTAGGGAAAGCGGGCAATATTACTTCAAATCTAGCTACTGAAGGCAGCGCGAAGGAGATTATCTCTTTCTTAAGCAAACAATTCGGCCATACGCGGGCATTAAGACTGGAGCAAAAGCTTCGGGAGTTAGCCTTTGAAATAGCCACGCAGCTGGAACGATCCTTGCAAAAACGGCTGGTCGAGCTTGGCCTCGATTTCGGAATTGACCGTCAGTCCCATATCTGGATCATCGAGGCTAACGCCATACCCGGCAAAGAGGTGTTTAAGCGGGCCGCATCTCCAAAAGTGTTCAAACAAAGCCTGCAGCTTCCGATTTATTATGCGGGCTTCTTGCATAGAAGGCTATCGGGAGGAAAAGTACGGCGAAGGCGATAAATGACATTTCCGGAATATTAATGATCAAACAAGAAGAGCCTTGGAAATAATCCCTTCCCGGCTCTTTTCTTATTCTATGTATGCCATAGATCGCAGATATCGTAGACAGTCCGCCTCCAGTAAACGTAATCCCCTGACGCGCCGGCACGCCTCGAATGCATACTTATTTCCATTGATTGCATAATAACACCAGGTGGTGATCTATATGCCAAATATTTCAGACAGCAACACTAGCGATATAACAACGAATCAAACCGGAGACGCTGTAAGTCGTGAAACACAGTTACAACAACCAAATCAAACCGCTCAGCCGGCGAAGCCGATATCCAAGCAGCTTGAAGTTAATCGCCAGCTGCTGGAAGAGGTCTTCAAGAGCTGCAGCGACTTGAGTTATTGGGCTTGGAAATTTGGTCCGAATATGTCGCGGCAGGCGTTATCCGTCTACTTCGGCACCATCGTCCAGAAAAAGAAGCTCAATTATATGAAATCCGTGCTCCAAGACCTGGTAACTCACGAGGTCGGTCCAGGGACGGAAGTGACAACGGAAAGCATCATTCAATATTTCGAAGATGATGTTGTTTCTGCCGAGTCGGCGAGTCTGGAAAATGATTTCGACACGCTCGTGGATCATATTCTGGACGGGAATCTAGTCATTTTTTTTGAAGGCTGGGACAAAGCGATCGTGTTCCAGGCTTCAGGACTGGAGACCAGGCAGATCACCGAGCCGATTAGTGAACCGTCCGTTCAAGGACCGCGGGAAAGCACGGTCGAGAATATGAATATAAACATCGGTTTGCTTCGGATCCGCTTGAAAAGTCCGTTGTTTAAGCTGGAAACGTTAAACTCGGGCGGCGAGACCCGGACGAAGATCGCGTACTGCTATCTGGAGGGAAGCGTCGACCCGGAAATGCTGGCCGAATTCAGAGAACGCATGGAAGCAACGAAATCGATGGAAGTGCTGGAGACATCCTATGTCGAGGAATTAATCCAAGATTCGATGTATTCGCCATTTCCCCAGTTTCGCGTAACAGAGCGTCCGGACGTGGCTGTCGCCGCATTGCTTGACGGCAAAATCGTCGTGCTGGTACAGGGAACCGGAACCATGCTCATTTGTCCAGGGCTGTTTATAGAGCTGCTGCAGTCGAGCGAAGATTATTATCAGCGCACCGTCTATTCGAGTTTAATCCGCTGGCTTCGCGTCCTCGCGTTCTTCATGGCTTTGACGCTGCCTAGCATTTACATCGCCGTGACGACATTTCATTCCGAAATGATTCCTACAGTGCTGCTGCTGACGATATTAGATTCCCGCGAAGGCATTCCGTTCCCGGCATTCGTTGAAGCGCTGATCATGGAATTTTTTTTCGAGCTGCTTCGCGAAGCCGGAATCCGGCTTCCCCGCCCCGTCGGTTCCGCCGTCAGCATCGTTGGCGCCCTCGTCATCGGCGAGGCAGCCATCAACGCCGGACTCGCTTCCCCGATGATGGTCATTATCGTTGCGTTGACGGGAATTGCCTCATTCGCGATTCCACAGTATAACATGGCGATTGCTTTGCGGATCCTTAGATTCCCATTAATGGCGCTTTCGGCATCGTTTGGAGGATTTGGGCTATTGTTTGGGCTTTTGGTGATCTTATGGCATATGGTGACGCTGCGTTCATTGGGACAGCCCTTTCTGGGCGCGCTGCAGCCGTTCAGTCCTCACCAGCTGCTTGATACGTTCATCCGCGCGCCGATCAAGTACATGGACCGCTCGCCTCGACGCAAACGGGCTTCCAGATCGGCGCCGCAACATTCCGAATAGCAAAGGAATGATGGCTTAATGAAATGGCTGCAGCAGCTTATTATGCTTTGGCTTGCCACAATGATAATTACCGGATGTTGGAATAGAGCCGAATTACCGGAGAAAGCTTTTGTTCTTGGAGCCGCCATTGACCAGATCAAGTCGGACAAAATCAAGCTTGCTGTCCAGATCTATAAACCGGGGCAAAAGGCCGGCGCTCAAGGAGGCAAACAGGCCGAGCCTTATGTCAATATTGAAACCAAAAGCGAGTCCGTATTTGATGCCGTTCGCGACATTACGCTTCATCTTGGACGGAAAGCCCAGTGGAGCCATATTCGGGTCATTATTATCGATGATGAAACGGCCGGTAAAACACCGCTTCTTTCGCTTCTCGATGAGTTTTACCGCGATCATGAAACGCGTATGAGCACGAAAGTGGTGATCTCAAAGGGGAATGCAAGCAAGTATCTTGAGATTAAACCTCTGATCGAACAAACCGTCACTCACCAAATGAAGCGGATGCAGGAAATAGGACTCCGCGAATCGGGGAAAGTTCCTGCTGTCAGCCTGCTTCAGTTGGCACAGGCCCTAAAAAGCCAGGTTCCCGACATCATCCTTCCGTACGCAATAGAACGGAAAGAAGGCGTAATCCTGCCGGGCGCTGCCATGATTAAGGACGGCAAGATGATCGGGACGCTTACCGGCAACCAAACCGAGAATATTCTTATGCTCACGAATCAATTCAAGCACGGGGCTCTGCGACTTCCTTGCGAACGCTCCGACAATAATAAGAAGCCGAAGGTTGAAGCGGTTGAAACGCACAATACACGGACGAAAATTACTCCCGTTCTGAATCCGGACAAACTTAAAGTGAACGTGAAGGTTCTGATCATCGGTAACATTAGCGAGTTGAAGTGCAGCAGATTGGACAAGCGCGAAGACGAGATCCATTTCCAGCAAAGATTGAAGGAGGAGATGGAAAAACAGCTGATGGAAACGATACGGTTCACGCAGGAACGGCAAATCGACGTGATCGGGCTAGGCAATACGCTCTACCGCAACCATACGAAAGTATGGAAAGAGTGGAAAGAAACATGGCGCGAACGTTACGCGGATGCCGATTTTGAAATCGAGGTTACGGCCGATATTACCCATACGTTAACGACAGTGGGGAAACCGGTCAGCGCCAAGTAATCAAGGAGGAGGATACGGATGCTGGAGAAAATAATGGTTCTGATAATAAGCTACGTCCTTACGCTTGGCACGGATATCCATAATCTAAGCGATGCTCAGGTTCGCTCCAAGATGATCTATTTCGGGATTATCGTGATTTCGCTATATCTTAGCGTCGATTATCTTATTAAACCGGAACTGCCTGATATCCATGCCCTTGTCGATCTCACCTTGACCCGTCCGGCCAGAATGATCGTTGAGTTTCTTACCGTGAAGCCGATATGAAGAAACTTGAGACGATCAGCATTTCACAAATGGCGGTATTATATTTCGCATATGTAACCGGATCAGCCAAGATCGTTATCCCGGGTCCGCTCATTTCAATGGCATTTAATGCGGCATGGCTGTCAATCCTCATTTCGGCTTCCTTCGGCGCCCTGCTGCTCCTCATCATTTTTTATTTGCATGACAAGAATCCCGGATTGACGTTAATCGCCATAAGCAACAAGACGATCGGCCGCTGGCCTACCGTAATCCTGGCCTGCGCCATGCTGACCATGGCGCTGCATATGGCATCCGGCATCATTATCGACGTTTCGGCTTTTATGACCAGCATGATGCTGCCCGAGACACCGAACTACATATTCATGGGGATGCTCTACTTTCTTGCCGCGCTGCTCTTGCGGTCAGGCATCGAATCAATGGCCCGGATGTTCAGTATATTAATCGTGTTCGTCATGGGGTTTTGGGCCATTGTGCTGCTCCTCCTGATTCCGCAATATCACCCGGAGTTTCTGCGTCCGGTTTTTCCGGTAGGCATTAAACCTACGCTGCTCGGAGCCTATTTAACAGCTGGATTCCCGTATGGAGAGGTGGTTCTGTTCGCCATGCTGCTGCCTTTTTCGCGTGCGAAACAGACGAAGCCACTTAAGAAGGCCCTCTTCTGGGCCCTGCTGGCGAACGCAGCCACCTTGATCATCTCGACCCTTTGTACGATTATGGAGCTCGGACCGATGGCTACGGAGAAGAGGTTCTCCGTATTTGTCATCGCGCAAATGATCGAGGTCGGCGATATCATCGAGCGGGTCGAAGCCGTTATAGGGTTGGCCTTGATAGCCGGTTCTCTGATGAAGGCGGCGATTACGCTTTTTGCGATTCAGCTCATCATAACCGAGCTGTTCAAGCTGAAAAACGACCGTCTGCTGACCAATCCGATCTGTCTTGCGGTCTTCTTGCTGGCCTTAACGATGCCGAGTAACGCCAAACGATGGGAGGAGCTGGTCTTTATCGTGCATCCGCTTTGGGTTGCCGTTGTCTATGTGCTTCCGCTTCTAATCATCGCAGGGGTTTCTGCCGTCAAGGAGCTTTTCAGTGAGCCCCAGCATTCTTCTTAGCCACTTTGTCATTATATCCGGATCGGTGGAATATAGATGAGTTGGTTTAATCCAACTCCCATCGGATAATCCGGTTAGGAAGTGATCAGTTTGAGAATGCGTGACAATGAACCAAAAAGGATGTTCACTGCGGCTGCCGCGCCGCCAGAACCACTCCCCGTTTGTCCAACCGGACCTGTGCCGGAGCTGTCTAACTGGATCCCACTCACGCCTCTAGAGGAAATGGCTCAGACCGATTACGATGTCCTCATCATAGGCTCCGGTGCCGGCGGAGGTGCCGTTTTGTGGCGACTATGCGAGCATTGGAAAAGACAGCGGAAGCGGATCGGTATTATTGAGCGGGGAAATCAGGAGCTGCAGATGCATGCGCGGAACTTGCCGACAATGAATCAGGAGCGCCTGGTCAGCTATTTCACTCATCTCTCCAAGCCGTTGCCCGGCTCGAACCCGGATTATCCGGGAGCCCGGCAGCTCTTCGCGCTAGGGGGAAGAACGCTGTTCTGGTACACGTTCACGCCGCGGATGAACGAGTGGGATCTGGCGAAATGGCCCATTCCGGTAAATGAACTGGAAAGCTATTACGGCATAGCGGAGCAGGTGATGCACGTCACCCCCTCCTTCGCTCAAGGCTCTTCATTTACGAATATCCTGCTCGAGCGGCTCTGGATGCGCGGATTCTCCAAAGCGTCTCCGCTGCCAATCGCCGCCGATATCGAGCCGCAATCATTCGGACGCATTCATACCGATATGTTCACCAGCTCCATTTCATTAATGGCCAGAGCGCTGAATACGAGGCCATTCGATCTGGCGATCAATGCACGAGCCGTACAAATCCTCCAAGATCAAGGCAAAGTTGCCGGGGTCCATGTCATGACGCCGGATAAAGAATCCTATACACTCCGAGCCAGGACGGTCGTCGTATGCGCGAGCACGTTCGAAACGCCCCGCCTGCTGCTTTATTCAGGCATTCGAAATCAGGCGCTTGGTCATTTTTTGACGAATCAAACGTTCGTGCAGGCGACGGGAAGAGTCAACACAGCCGGCTTTCCTTCTCCCCCCGGTCCTCTCAATATCGCAATCCCGCAAACGACGGAACGGCCATACTCTGTCCTGCTTACAGGACCGGAAGCCTTTTACTGGTACCCTGTTGCTGTAGAAAGGCCGTTGGAAACGGAAACAGACGTCGATATGTTAGGGTATGGAAAGGTTCAATCCCGTTATGAGAACCGGATCGAGCTCAATCCCGGCAAAACAGACGAATACGGCATTCCGGAAATCAAGGTGCATTTCTCGTTAACACCGGCCGATTGGAACGTAGTCGGCCAAATGGCGAACGGAATCCGGCATATGGCCGCGGCGGCAGGCATACGTTTGGCTCCACGGAATAACCGGCCGGCCATATGCTTGACGCCGCTTGGGGACTTGCATCATGATGCGGGCACATGTCGAATCGGAGACGACCCTTCCACCTCCGCAGCCGACCGGTACTGTCAAGTCCGCGGCATCTCCGGCCTGTTCGTGGCGGATAACAGCGCGCTGCCGGACACCGGAGCCGAGAATCAGACACTGACAACAATTGCCCTCGCCATTCGCACGGCGGATATCATTGCCCGATTTGACGGCCAGGTTCCCGGCTCCGCTAGCCGCCCCTGACCTGAAAATTAACAACAATGGTTACAGACTCCCAGCTAACGGAAGCTGAATATGCTGAAAGCAGCTTTATCCCAAACGCCTGACGATATGGTCTGCCGTCCGGATCGCCAACGCTACGGTCGATAATGTCGGATTGGCAGCTCCGATCGTTGGGAGAACGCTGTTATCGGCTATAAAAAGCCCGGATACACCGTGAATTTCCCCGTAGAGGTTGGTTGCCGACGTGTCCGGATCGACACCCATCCGACAGGTGCCGCTTTCGTGATAATCGGTGCCCGGCGTGAAGAAGCAAATGGCTGGAGTGCCATCCAACGTGGCTATATCGACCTGCATGCGCTCGGCAGCCCGCTGCATAGCGGCATACATCTCCTGCACGACGGCTTCGTCCTTGGAACTGTATGCGAATTTCACCTGGATTTCCGGCAAGCCGTACTCATCCCGATTGCCCGGCTCTATATAGACATAATTCTCGTAACGGGACTCCACCAGGCCTGATGCGTAAAAGAAGCTGATGCCCCATTCGGTCTTGATCGGCTTATGGTCGAAATGGTAGTTGAAATATTGCTCTGGTCCCTGCAGCTGCAGCTGATATGGCCGGCCTTCCGTTTGCGGTATGATGATTCCGAGTGCCCCAACCGGATCGTCGAAGCCTTTGGTGCTGACGCTGGCGGTCGCGACCAGATACGAGTGATTGGTCAAATAATGGCCGATCGACCGTCCCGGTATGCCCGAATTGAGCAGGATGCGGGGCGTCTGAAGGGCGCTGGCCGATACGATAACATGCTTAGACCGGATCATGAACGGACCTTTGTCCAGCGTCATCACCTTGACGCCGGCCACTTTTCCTTTATCCGTCACGACTTCCACGGCCGGCGTGTTGACGGCCAGATCGAAAGGACGCCTGCTAAGCGCCCTGGCAAGAAATGTAATGGAGCTGAACAGCACATTGGAGTGCAGCTTCCCATAGCTCGTCTGCGCGAGATCCGCGGCAATCGGAAGCTTGTCTGCTTCAGGATAGCCGTGTGCCCATAATCGATTCAGCAACACTTCCGTGATGGAAGAGTCCTGCGTGTACGAGGTCGTTACGTTCATGACTTGCTCGGCTATTTTATAATACAAGTCCATTTCTTCAATCGGTACCGGCCATTTAGCAAGCTCGGATAGCGGCATGCGTGGAGTAACCGCACCCCAGAATAGCGTTCTCCCTCCAAGCGCGTAAACGACCTTGGCTCCGGCGTATTCCGGGAGCCTGTTGCCAATCATTTTCATTTCCGGAGGCGCGTATAACCGGAAGTTGGCGCCGTTCATCGTCGGAATATTCGATACATTGGTGGGCAAGAACAGATCTCCCCGTTCCACGACTCCGATCCGCTTGCCGCTGCCTGCCAACTGCTCGCACAGACGCCATATGGAGGCGCCGCCTCCGGCTCCGGTACCGATAACAAGGACATCGTATTCCTGCTTGGCCATCTTTTCCGCCGTCGTAACGGGAATCCATGTACTGAAGAATTGGGACTGCGGCACAGGCGGGCAAAATGGGGCGACAACCCGGCTCTCTGCAGAGGCACCTGCCGATTGGCGCTGTAGGGGAAGGTTGACAATGAGTCCTTCAATACTTATGTCGGCGGAAGGAATTTGGGGATTCAGCGCTTTTAACTGACCGAGACCGATTCCATATCGGGACGAAATCGACATGAGCGTTTCCCCGGAGCCTCCAACGCATATTCTCAAACGATCCACCAGCCTTTCCTTTCGCATTCCTATCCTTAAAAGGTATGAAAAGCCAGTGTTGGTTATGTCTGGAGTGATATCGAGGAAAACCGGAACGAGAACACTATGGGGAGGAACCTAGCGATGCAAGGAACGGCCGGAAACGGCATGGCTTACGGGAAGCGGCCCATCCGCGTGACGATTTGGAACGAGTTTATTCAAGAGCGAACGGAACCGCCCGTCGCCCGTAATTATCCTCACGGCATACACATGGCGATTGCCCACGGTATCGGGGCCTACGGGTTTCTGCTTCGGACCGCTACCCTGGACCAGCCGGAGCATGGCTTGACGGAACAAGCGTTGAACGAGACGGACGTCCTGATCTGGTGGGGGCATCTGGCGCATGATCAGGTTTCGGACGCTGTCGTGAACCGGATTCAGGCGCGAGTGTTGAACGGGATGGGACTAATCGTCCTCCATTCCGGGCATCGATCGAAGATTTTTCAGAAGCTGATGGGTACGACATGCGATCTTAAATGGCGAAGCGACGCGGAGCGCGAGGTGCTGTGGGTCGTCAATCCCGCCCATCCCATTACGGAAGGGATCGGCCAGTACATCGATCTTGCGCCGGAGGAAATGTACGGTGAATTCTTCGACATTCCTGCTCCCGACGAGCTCGTCTTCATCAGCTGGTTTCAGGGCGGGGAAGTATTTCGGAGCGGCTGCTCGTTCTTTCGCGGACGGGGCAAAATTTTTTACTTCAGGCCGGGTGATCAAGCCTATCCGACCTATTACAACGCACAGGTGCTGCACGTGATCGCCAATGCGGTGCGCTGGGCGGCGACAGCCCACGGGGTGCAGCCAACTTACGGCAATGTGCCGCCGCACGTACCGTTCCGGTAAGAAGCGGCTCATAAAAAAATAAATCGCCAGGGCTTCTAAGCTCCGTGGCGATGTATTTATTTTGACCTCTCTTAGATCTTAATTAAATCTATATCATTTTTAGGTATGCTGAGATGAGCCTAATCATATAAATGAAGGCAGCATTGCTAAAGCTGAAACAAAACCAACCATTAAAAGGGGAGAGTTAATTTGCAAGCACTAGATTCCTTCGTTCTTTTAAGCTGCTAATCTGCGTCGTGCTCGCAAAGCAGGAGGACGTGGCAACCGGCGCAGGTCACCACGTATTTCTTCATATATCGGGAACGGACGAATATTGGATCGTCTACCACCGGAGACCTCTTGAAGAAACGGATGCCAATCACCGAGTTACCTGCATAGACAGAATGATATTCAACGAGGATGGTACAATCGCACCTGTTAAGCTTACTTTCGAGGAGGCTCCAGAAAGAGTTCTCAAATAACGTGTGAGTATAAAAATACCCTTAAGCGTCCAATTCTATTGGCGCTTAAGGGTGGTTGTATTTTATGAGGTGCTTAATTTCATTTATGATCCAAGGGATTATTATCCGAAAATAAATCCGGATTGTCCCTGAGCATTTTAGTTATCACTTTCGCCACCGCAGCCGCATCACAGACCCTTACCTCGGCATCACCAAGCTGCCCCTTATACATCGCACCTTTCCTTACAAGGATCTTATCTACTTTCCAAAAATGTTCCGACCACGGCAATCCACAATGTCGGCGGGAAGGTACAGGGATTTCTGTTCCATCGGGTAATATCGTGTACAGCATCTCTTCGTGATTCGTTAACCTGCCTGGTATGTCCACCCACTCTTCGACTCCATGAATAAAGGTGTTACGCCTTAAATCGACCCCAACTAACAGTATGGTCGCTCTTCGATCGAGCAGCTTCCCCCAGGCGGATTCTCTAGCACATGGAGTATTGAAACGATGATCATCCTTTGTGAACTCTATTGCATCCCGACCTAATGCTGCCACCGAATGAGTCGGATGGAGCGAACGCACTACACCGGACCGTTTTCGAAAAAGTTCAGGAAGAATCCCGACGCAGGAAGGTGATTGAGCAACGTAAAATCTCGGATTATCTGCATGGATGTACGACCACGTATGGGTCGGTAATACCAATAGCCCAGCCTTCATGTACTGTGTAAAAGCGTCTAAGACTGTGTCAGCGCCCCCCTCAACCAGCCCGATATTTTTCATTGAAGAATGGACCAACAACGTCCCTTTTCTATCAATGCCCAGCTTCTCTAATTGCTTCACTAAGCTCTTTACCGTGTGCATGATCTTCCCCCTCCTTGGCCCCAATAATATCACAGCCCGCCCTTATTAATGACGACAAGTCTTTTTCCCTGGCGGCAATGCTGATTTGCAGCATCAGCAATGGCATCCCGGTGAAGCTGAAGCGCTACCCGGGCATGATTCATACGTTCTATGCCTTGACCGATGTGTTCGAGGATGGTAATGATGTATACTTGCTAATCAACAATGAGCTTCAGGGGCATGTATAATGGGATGCGCTATAAGAATATCCGCTATAAAATTATACGTTCCCTTGGTCGAACACCATTCTAGCTTGCAGGACGGAATCATAGTGGGCATCGGTCCATTCATGTAAGGCCCGCATTGGCGCGATTAATGTTAAGCCTAATGGAGTCAGCTCATATTCGACAGTGGGAAGAACGGTAGGATGTACATGGCGAGAGACAAGGCCGTCCCGCTCCAGCTGCCGCATGGTTCAGGTTAACATTTTCTGCGTTACGCCTTCTACCCTTTTCTTCAGGTCGCTGTACCTTCTCTTACCGAATTCCAGCTCGTAGAACACGAGAACGGTCCATTTGCTAGAAACGACTTCCAACGCTCTGCGATAATGGCAAGGCGACTCCGCTCCGTCGGATATGCCGAATTCGCTCATGTAGTCCACCCCTCCACATTAAAACCTTCTTAGGCTATTATGGAAACTATTGTATTCCTCGCAAAGAGGGAATGCCAGCCAAACGTTCAAATTCAGAGCTCATTTTGACACGCTTTATTCAACGATCGCACACCCGTCGTGGATCTCTTTAAAACTCCTCTACCCATTCCAACACAAAAATTTTTGAACTGCTTGTGCTACGACCGGTGCGATTCATCTTTAACTCTAATTGTTGACTTCGGTACGTTTAAATACAGCAGAAAGGGTACATCGCCACATGCGCGATGTACCCTTTCCTACACACTATATTACCGCTTAATTCTTCTTCTCTTCCCCCACCGCAATCGGATTCTCACTGCAGGAGATCCAATCACTCCAGCTGCAGAATCTGCTCCGGATTACAACATACGCTTCTTTTAGAATAGTGTCTTCAGCGCTTCAGGCGTGAACGGCACCAATTCAGTCAATTTACCTTCACGGATTTTGCTGGCCCATGCCGGATCAACCAGCAGTGCCCTGCCGATCGCCACCAGATCAAATTCATCATTTTCGAGCTTTTGCACAAGCCCATCAATTCCTGTATTGGCAGAGCTTTTTCCTTCTGTGAAGAAGGTCATGAAATCACTATCGAGCCCAACCGAGCCGACGGTAATCGTCGGTTTGCCGGTGATCCGTTTCACCCAGCCCGCAAGATTCAAATCCGATCCGGCAAATTCAGGCTCCCAGTACCGGCGGGTCGAGCAATGGAAAATATCCACCTCTGCATCCACCAGCGGTTGTAGAAATTGCTCCAGCTCTTCAGGATTATAAGCCAGCTTCACGGTGTATTCCCTTTCTTTCCACTGCGAAATTCGCAGCACAATCGGGAAATCCGGCCCAACAGCTTCGCGGCAAGCCCGGATGACCTCTTCGGCGAATCGGGTGCGGGCTAGCAGACTGCCCCCGTAACGGTCCGTACGCTGGTTGCTCTTTTCCCAGAAGAACTGGTCGATCAGATAGCCGTGCGCGCCGTGGAGCTCTATGCCGTCGAAGCCGATCCGCTTAGCTTCAAAGGCCGCGTCGGCGAATGCTTGGACGATAGCGGTAATCTCGGCTTCGGTATAGTCATTCACTTGCTTCTTCGTTCCCATATGCCAGATTTGCGGCATAATTTTGCCTCCTGCGGCATGAACCTCGGCTGCGACGTTAGCCCAGCCTTTTAAAGCTTCTTCACCGTAAAAGTGAGGCACATCCTTAGAGTTTGAGGAATCCGGATGATTCACCACCGTTCCTTCGGTTATGATAAGGCCAACATTATTCTCGGCTCTCCGGCGGTAATAAGCGGCAACATCCGCTCCAGGCACCCCATTCGGAGACATAGCGCGGGTCATAGGCGCCATCACAATGCGATTGGCCAGTGTAAGCTGCCCAAGAGTAAACGGACGGAACAAGGATTGTACGGCTGTAGAAGTTGACAATGTTTTTACCCCCGATCAAAAGTTGAATCTATTAAAACTAGCAAACCGACAAGCGTAATCGGATTCTCGTTAGGAGATCCAATCGATATAGTTCTAGAATAACATAGGATACCGTAACGTCGGTAATCGATGCATCGAGTTTGGACTATCCATTTTTGAATTCCGTTGGTGTTAGACCCGTCTCCTCTTTAAAATTGCGGGAGAAATAATGGACGCTGGCGTAACCAAGCCGCTCCGCGATCACATCCATCTTCTCGCCGCTCAGCAGGTAATATTTCGCTTTACGGATACGTTCGTTGATAAGATATTGCTTCGGGCTATCTCCGGTGCATTTGCGAAACAGCGATGAGAAATAAATGACGTGATAGCCGCATAGCGCTGCAAGCTCATTTACGGTCCAGTTCTTCTCCGGCTGCTCATTGATCGCCTGGAGCGCAGGATCAATCTTGTCCTGCTCCGGCGAACTCGGCCGCGTCGTCAACTGACTGCGAACGATGGCAGTGATCAGTTCTGTCATTAATGATCGCAGCACGATGCGGTAGCCCGGCTGCTCGTTCATGTATTCTTTTACAATCCGCATCAGGATCGGCTTGAGGTCAGGCTTGGTGAAAAAAGGCGGCAGCTCCAGCAGCTCTTTGCTTGGGAGCTCAAGCTTGTAGCTGGGACGAATACTGGCTTGAAGCTTCTCCTCGCTGCAGGCTTCAATCGAGAATGCGGGATGGACAGGCTCCGGCGATGACTGCCGGTAAGCAAAATGAACACCGATGAAGACAGCACCCGTTCGTGCGATAATTCGGTGCGGACAATGGGGTCCGTACAGCGCGCTGTCTCCTGCTGCCAGCGTATACTGCTCCTGGCCGATACATATTTCCGCTTCGCCCGAGAGCAGGCAGAATAACTGATAGTCCGGGATGATGCGAGGCCCCCATTGCTCGGCGGCGGGCACTTCAGCCCGACTCGCAAAGTTAACCGTTGGCTGCAGATCATCGATAGAGCCCAGGACGATATCCGGATAGGAATGCGGCGGGTCTTGGATCATACGGCGAAATCACCTCATGGCAGGAATGATCAAGGATATTTGAAAAGTGCAAAGACCTGTTTCGTATCTGTAAATACACCGCTTGCAAACTCCGCTATGCTTAGCACATCAAGCCATAACGCAAGTTCGATTGATTTTTCGATTGACTATTAAGGAGGAGTTGTTATGTTAAGTCAAGCACAAATCGCGGAGTTTGAAAACAACGGTTTTCTAAAAGGCGGGGTTGTGTTAAGCGACGACCAGGTAGAGGAGCTTCGCGAGGAGCTGGATAAGGTAATGAACGGCGAGACCGTCAATAAGCCTGTCTTGAATCGCAACATGCTGGATTCGGATTCCCCCTATGACAATATGAAAATGATTACAAGCGAGAGTGTCGTCCAGATCGTTAATATCTGGCTAGCCAGCGATCGTTTCCTCCAGCATGCCGCGCATTCGGTTATCTGCGAGGAAGTGGCGCAGCTGTGCCATTCCAATTCGCTTCGCATCTGGCATGACCAAGTGCAATATAAGCCGCCGATTACGGGCGGTCCTACGAACTGGCACCAGGATCATCCGCTATGGCCGATCATCCAGCCTGCCGATCTCGTCAGCGCATGGGTCGCGCTTGACGACGCCGTGATCGAGAACGGCTGCATGTGGATGGTGCCAGGCAGCCACAAGTGGGGCAATCACCAGCGTTATCTGGCGAACACGCCGGACTTCATGCCGTACCATAAACAGCCGGAGATGCTGCCGAACAACGCGGTCGTCAATGCCGTGCCGTTCGAGATCAAGAAAGGCCAAGTGGGATACCACCACTGCCTGACTTGGCACGGCAGCCCGCACAACCGCTCCGAGATGAAGCGCCGCGCCATCGCCGTGCACTACATGCCGGGCCACACCCGCTACGAGCCTGTAGGCGAGCACGTCATGCTCTCCTACGTGAACGTAAAGCCGGGCGAGCTACTCGTGGGCGATCATTTCCCGGAGGTGTACCGGAAACAAGGGGTACAGGTTTAACGGTTTTAGGTGGGAGCCGCGCGGATAGCGCGGCTTTTTTTGTGTTGTCCGGGCAGTAAGGGGTGAAGGCTCAACGATGAGTGAACATGTATACTATTAAGAAAAATAAAAATAGAATTAACTGTAACGAACTGTTAATTTATCGGATATATAGTCGAAGGGAGTGAGAAAGTGGCGGAAGATATAGAGGAAATCTATAGAAATTATGCAAAAAGTGTCTACCGATATTTACTTAGTCTAACCCATGATGAAGATTTGGCTGAAGAATTAACGGAGGAAACATTTTACCGCGCTGTGTACTCAATTCAAACCTATAACAGCTCCTGTAAAATAAGTGTTTGGCTCTGCCAGATCGCCAAGCACGTATGGTATCAGGAACTTGCAAAAAGAAAAAGGCATCCAACCCAAGAGCTATACGAGAATATCCCTTCGCCGAATATGTCACCAGAGGAAGCTCACCTGTTCCAAAGCAACAAAATGGATTTGTATCGAGCTATTCACCAATTGAGTGAACCTATGCGAGAGATCGTACATATGCGTATATCGGGTGAATTTTCCTTCGCAGAAATAGGTGAGATTCTTGGCAAAACTGAAAACTGGGCACGGGTCACTTTCTACCGGGCAAAACAAAAAATAATGGAGGTATTGTAAATGATCAAATGCCATATTGTCCAAGACCTTTTGCCAAGTTATATAGACGGCTTGCTTAGTACGGAATCCGAGCATGATATCCAGCAACACTTGCAAGAATGTGGAGTATGCCGTGCACTACATGCTAAGCTGTCCGCTTCAATAGAGAACTCGGATTTACATGTAGAAAAGACGGAAATTAATTTTCTAAAGAAGGTAAGAAAAAGAACAACAAAGAAATTGATTACGGGATTTACAGTGCTCGTGTTGATATTTGCTCTGTTTACTTACTTCTTCGCCATTGGCTCCCCTGTCCGCAAGGCAGATCTCATTTATACAACCAGTGTTGTGGGGGACACGTGGCGAATAAATATGGAACTTACAAACGGTAAAGCCTTGCTTGTAAAAACAGAGCCGATTTATGGTGAGAAAGACAGCAATGGCATCAAGCCCGTTGTTGGTGTACTTGTAAAGCCTCATGAATTACTACCTTCACCGATCCTGGAAGGCGATAATAATTCCTTTATGTTTGGTAGCACAATTGACAGCTTCAACAAGCGTGATTATAAAGTCATTCTCCGGTTAGGAGACGGCGACATTGTTTTTACTTCAGATAACTATGACAATTAGTGCCTCTATGTGTATAGGAGGGTGCAAGGGAATACCATCGATTATTTCAACATCCTAACCGCCAGAAATTCAATACTACATATCATTCCTTGCAAAAATTGCTGTAGTCTTCCATGGAGTGTACTCCAACTTATAAAAAAACAGAGCAGCGGCACCCACCTCGCCCTGCTCTGTACTGATCCTCACATACTGTTATTCATCTTCCGCCCTTACTCTTTCCCAACCTCAGCCGAATTCCACTCATAGGAGATCCAATCGCTACAACTGAAATAGTAAGGCTCATAACGATTCAATTTAAAAAGCAAAAAAGTATAACTTATGAACCCACTCGTACTGTATAGTTATCCTGAAATATATTCAATTGTTGCGTTAAAAGCTGTATTAAATATTTTTCTGGATTTTACTGGACCAATTAAATATGCCCTTTGAAGATCCTTCTCGTCTGCATTTAAAATATCTTCAAGCGTATTAAATCCTGCGTCTTTAAGTGTCTGACACTGGAAATTTGTAATATCTAAATTATCTATAGAAGCACTTAGAAGACTTTTCAATACAGCTGCAGAGTCAAATTCTGTACTAATATCTCTTAAAGACTCTGTATTCTCGTATGCCGGAGAATTAATTCCATATTCAGTATATATCTTTACTGATAATCCAGTTATTATTTCTTTATATCTATTTATTGGTGTGCTTTTTGATTCGGATGCTAACACAACACCAAAGTTTATCTGATATCTGTCATAGACCTCGGTTCGTACTTTTGTACCTTCTGTATGCAATGATACTATCCCAGAATACTGTAAAATTCTTACCGCCTGCTTTATAACTTCCGGTGCGTCCCTATGAATTGCAAAATATATAGTTTGTTGGTTCTTTTCTTCTATAACTCTTTTATCATTCTTTATCAAAGTTTCCGAAAGCACTTTGTTCTCAACAAACCATCTACCCCAATCAATGAGTTTTTTGTGCCCATTATACGTTTCACCCAGTTTTGTATGCTCATTCCAAATGTTAGTCCTATAAAAGTTTTTAATTGTAGAATTTACTGTATTAGTTTTAAGACTTTTCAAATCCTCACTTGCAATAAATAGGCTTTTCAGTAATAATCTTGGATTTCCAGAAGCTGCATAAATTAACGTGTTGAAATTCTCACCATTTTGCTCAAATATTTTGTATACTTGAGAATCCACTTGATTCTTTACCATTTCTCTCATTTTAATAAGGTAATCATCACTTGTTATATCCCTCTCTACTTTTTGAACAATTGCATCATGAAAAGATTGGAAAGTTCCATATGATGTTATTCCTGGATAAACTGCTGCTTTACAACTAATGTATGGGCACCTTAAGTCTCTGAACATCGTGAAAAATTCTCGTTGTTGGAGAGGAATTAAATTATGACAAGCCTCATCAAATAATAGTACAATTCGGCTAATTTCGCAGCCTTCGCAAATATCTTCTACAAGCGCTTTAAAATAATCTGTTTCTTTTAGAACTCCCACTCTACCAGGTTCCACACCAAATAAACTACTTATTTGGTCAAAGTCCCCTTTTGATTTACTATGCCACGAGTTTTCTAGTATATATATAAATTCATCAAGTTTTTTGATTATCTCGTCCTTGTTTACAACGAACGTAAAATATTTCCCTAGTATTCCGGAATTGCTTAAGGCAACTCCCTTCTTTTCTAATTTTCTTTTAAGTGCAAACAATATCTTTGAAAACATCCAGTTTCTAAAATGGGTTATTTCATTTGTAGCATCCACAAAAATTGCCTTACTAAAGCTAACAAACACAGCGAGTTCTCTTTTAGATTCAAAATCATCATCTAATTCTTTTTCTGCAACTCTCAAAAGCATTGTTTTGCCAGTTCCACGACTACCTTCTAATAACACAGGTGATTTTCCCTTGAGGTAATTCAAATTATCCCTGTCCATTTTGGTCTCAACAAATATGTTTGCTAAATCTTTTGATTTTATATCTTCAGTTCGGAATATAAACTCTTCATCATAATTATAACTAGACATTAGATCACTATACCCCCAAGTTGATAGTCAACGAGCATTTCCTTTAAACTTAACTTTTTATCTTCACTAAAGTTATTTGCAACATTTTGAAATCGTATTACTAGCAAGGTATTCATTATTTTGGCAACTTCCAGAAACATACTAGACCAAGTAACAAATTTTTCATGTTGGTATAGAATCTTTTCCCCCTCCATGGTGTGCATATATTGAAACTTACCATGAACATACTCAGAACACATTCTATAGGCAGCTTTAACGCTTTCTACAAGTTCTTGTACATCATACTCCCCTAAAAATAATGAAAGATATTTTTTAGACAGTACACCGGTGTTCTCGTCCTTTAGTGTTGACCATCTCATATCGTAATCATTGACCTTCCACAATAAATATTCATAGTTTCTATCAACAAAATAAATGAAGCTTAAACCAAGCTCGAGCGCACTTCTTAGACATATATAGGCATTTCTATACATTCCTTGGGCAGATATGTACAAAGATGACAACATGTCATAACATACTTCTTTTAATACAACATTCTGCTCTATATCAATTAAATTCATTTCCCAGTGATTAAGCATTTCTAGCGCTAACATCATTTCAGAAAATATATCAGAGTTATCATTAAATGACATTAAAGCATTTTCAGATAATGCCCCTGACGATTGTATCATTAAATCTCGAATATTAACTTGCATTATCAAGTTCTCCTATATGTCAAATATCAATAGGAATATTTTATCATTTTAATTTATCCACTACAATTACTAAAAATTTTTCCATACAGTTCAGAGTAATTTACACAAATAAAGTAATGTTTAATCACATAAACACGGCATTAAAGATGAGTGTAAATCTTCAATGCCGTTTGCATTCCCATTTATTAAGAATAAAAATAAGTGTGATTAAACTTCAATTTTTAATTTAGACTTCTCGTTGACTTGCCCCGTATAATCTTCATTTGTTGATTCAATGCATCCTTGTTCTTAGAAAGTTGAAAAAGTTATAAAACAAAAAGTATGAGAATGCATTTTGAAGAATCAAGATGCAACCATTTTCTGAAACTAATTGTTGACTCTATCTTGACTTCCAAGCATAAAAAAATACATCGCCAAGACGTATAAGTTTCCTGGCGATGTATTTACAATTTACATTCTGCGAAGCCCTTACTCTTCCCCAACCTCAATCGGATTCCCCTCATAGGAGATCCAATCACTCCAACTCCCCGCATACAGCCTTACCTTCGTAAAGCCCGCTTCCTGCAAAGCCAGCACGTTCGGACATGCCGTTACGCCGGAACCGCAGTAGACGATCGTCTCCTGATCCTTCGGCAGATCTTCGAATCTTGCTGCCTGCTCGTCGGCGTTTTTCCACTTGCCGTCTTCCCCTTTGCCTTCGGACCACAGACGGTTGATGGCGCCTGGGATATGGCCAGCCTTCTTATCGAGTGGCTCAACCTCGCCGCGGTAACGCGCGCCGTCGCGGGAGTCGATCAGCGTGATATGCTCAGCGCCGAGCTTCTCTTTCACTTCATCCATCTCAATCAGCATGTTGTGCTGCACCGTTGCAAGGTAACGCGCAGGTACAAGCGTCTTCTGCTCCGCGTTCACCGGGAAGCCGGCATTTTGCCAAGCGGTAAAGCCTTCGTCCAGCACGAACACTTGCTCATGGCCCAAGTATTTCAGCAGCCACCATAGACGGGAAGCGTATGCTCCGCCTTGGTCGTCGTATGCGACAACGCGGGTTTCGTTGCTGATGCCAACCTTGCTGAGCGCAATAGTCAGATCCGTAATATCAGGCAGCGGATGGCGTCCGCCATGCTCGTCGATTGGAGCGGACAGGTCCTTTTCCAAATCCAGATACACCGCACCTGCAATGTGGGAGGCTTCATAAGCCTCGCGGCCGAAGTCCGGCTTGCCAAGCTGGAACCGGCAGTCGACGATAACGAGGTCTGTCTCATATAAGCGGGCAAGAAGCCATTTCAACGATACGATATTGTTCATGAAGGAATAACCGCCTTTCTTATGTATGCTATACGAGCATTATACATGATTCCGGCCCCTATCTTCTAACCCTTAGAATCTCCGTTTACAAATATTGCATACAAGCATAATCATGCGCAAATAATTCATAGATATTATCTTCTTCGGAATCATTATTCCAACATTTTATCAAAGGAGATGAATTTATGTTCAAACGTTTCATCGGTACGGCAGCGGTCATTATCGCATTGGGTGCTGCGCTCGTTACCGAAGCCGGCATCGCCCCTTCCGAGGCGCATGCGGCAAGCAACATGGTTCCGGATTACGAGGTTAAGCTACTGATGGATCCAAGCACAACGCTTGGTTCGGATTTCAAGCTGACCAGCTCGGTCTTGAGCGCCTTCTCGATGCCAACTACGGTAACGAAGATGAACGTGGCCTTCCTTGATACCAACGCGAAAGACATCTACAACAACGGCTGGAGCACCCGCATCCGCAAGACGGAAGGTGAAGACAACTTCGAATTATCCTACAAGAAGCGTTACACCATTAACAATAACGATATTAACGCGGCGCTGACGCAAGCGAACAACGATGGTTTTAATTCCGGCGATACGAACTACGAAGCCCAAGTGGAATGGGGTTATCAGAAGAAAACGCTCAGCATCACCCGCAGCAAAAGCGGCAGCAAGTCCGGCTACAGCGGCATGGATCTCCCGTCGATCAGCGACGCCCGCAGCCTGATGATTAACAACGTGCCGGATAAATTCAATGACTGGCTGTCTAACGACTGGGGCACGAACAAGCTTCAAGCTTCCCGTTACTTCGGTCCGGTGCTCGCCAAACGTTCCATCGGTACTTGGAGCGGTATGCAACTGTACATCGAAGTATGGCCTATTAAGAACGCCGCAGGCACTGGCACGGAATATGTCGTTGAGGCTTCCTTCAAGACAAACAGCGCAACAACCGCTTCCGCCAAGCATGATGAGCTGGTCACTTACCTGCAGAACAAAGGCTGGTTCCTTGCCCAGGATTCGCTGAAAACCCAATTGATTATGGATCGTTACTAATCCGAATCTTATAAATCCTTATCCAAAGGCTCTCCAGCGCCAAGCTTTATGCGTGGGAGGGCTTTTTTTCGTCTGAAAAAATAGGCCTGCCATTCATGTAAAGTTAACTTGACATTGAGTATAGTTTAGATTACATTTTGTATATAGAACTTAACTTATTTTACCATTCAAGGAGGTACAACGCTTGACCTATCAGGAGAAGAAAAGCATTACCACGTTAATTAGCGCCGTGCTTATTTTTGCCGTCTATTGCCTGTATAAGTACGCGCAGTACCCGGAGGAAGGAATGGCGCTTGAGGAAAGCATCCGTTACTGGGGCTCCTTCGTGTTGGTCCTTACGCTGGTATCTATTATCGCGCATATTGTGATCAGCATTATTTTCAATATCATCTTCCGGATCACTACCGGGGAGAAAGAACCAGCCTTTGCCGACGAGCTGGATAAACTCATTGAGTTGAAAGCACACCGGAACTCTTTTTTCCTATTCATACTCGGTTTTCTGCTTGCTATGGTGTCTCTTGCTACCGATCAGCCGCTGAACCTAATGTTCCTCATTCTGATTGCCTCCGGGTTCCTGTCGGACGTTACCGGTTCGATCACGAAGCTGTACCACTACCGGAAAGGAGTTTAACATGGCTAAAAATCTTGTCGGCAACCACATCCGCAAATTACGATTTAATCTTAACGAGATGACACAGCAGCAATTGGCTGACAAGGTCGGCGTCACGAGACAAACGATAGTCGCATTGGAAAAAGGCAACTACTCCCCGTCCCTCGAGCTAGCCTTCCGGATTTCACACGCTTTTGGACTGCCAATCGAAGAGATCTTCTTCTACGGGGAAGATACGAGCCAATAAATATGAGGAGGCAACACATGGTTTCCATAACCAAAACGCCTAAAGTAACCGGCACCCTGTTTATACTCGCAGCCGTAGCATCCGTATTGGGGCTCCTGTTCTACGGCCCTATTCTTAACCACGCGAATTACCTGACGAACGGCTCCGCGCACGCTGATAAAGTGATTCTCGGAGCATTAATGGAGTTAATCCTTGTCGCATCAGCCGTTGGCACCGCGGTCACGATGTATCCTTTTCTGAAAAAATATAACGAAAGCATCGCACTCGGCCATGTGTGCTTCCGACTGCTCGAGGCCGTCGTTATCACAGTTGGTATAGTCGGCATGCTGTCCCTCGTCACCTTAAGCCGGCAATATGTCTCCGCTGGCGCTCCCGATCCCGCTTCTTACGAAGCTGCCGGAACGTTGTTCCTGGCAGTGCATGACTGGACCTTCATGCTTGGCCCTAACTTCTTGCTCGGCATTAATACGATGCTGTACAGTTACATTTTCTACAAATCCGGGCTTGTCCCCCGCTTCATTCCGATCCTTGGCATGACCGGCGCCGTACTCGTGTTTAGCGCCTCGCTGTTCGAAATGTTTGGCGTATTCTCTCAGCTGTCGGTCTGGGGCGGTCTCCTCTCCCTGCCGGTAGCGGCAAACGAGATGATCCTGGCCGTTTGGCTGATTGCGAAAGGTTTTAACAAAGCGGCGCTCTGAAGAGCTGCGCGTATGCCAAAAAGGCCGGAATTCCACCAAGGAAATCCGGCCTTTACGATTTAAAAAGTCTCACTCGTAACCGTGTTAATAACCGTAGCCGTTAAGCCCCGGGTATTGATCGAGCCCACGGCAGCCTGTTGCTGGGAGGAGGCAGAAGCCGTTACGGTAAAAGAATACGTATACGTCCCCGGGCCCGGACTGTCTACCCAGGTGAGAGCGCTAGTCGCGGATACTTGGGAGAAATCCGCCTGATTTCCCTGCTGCGTTATCGCCTCGTTATCGGCAGCAATAACGTCTGCCGGGTTTCTGGAGAGAACGCCGTTAACCGAATAGCTTTGCACTCCCGTAAAGCTCGCATTCGCAAAAGCCTCCAGCTTCACAAGCTGGTCAGCCAGTAGAACGATTGGCGTTAAGACCAGCTCTACCGTGGCCTGGTTGTTCACCAGATCGATCTGTTCGCGGCTGCCGGAGAAGCGGATAGCTGTCATGCTTAAAGGTCCGGATACGCCTGGGGCTCCCTGCGTTCCCTCTGCTCCAGCCACTCCTTGCGCCCCGGCCGGCCCCTGAACACCTTGCACGCCTTGTGCTCCTTGAGCACCTTGCGCACCTTGGGCGCCCTGGACTCCTTGCGCTCCTTGTATATCCCGCTGTATCGCTTCTCTCTGTAAACCGGTAACATCGGGGGATGCCGTTCCCTCAGCTCCTACGATATTCGCGGCCTGTATCGCCTGTACAAACGCCGGACTAGACACAATTCCGGGCAGTACGGAACGGACCGCGTTATCGAATACGGGATGCTCGATCACTTGCGGCAGCACCGTACGGACAACCCTGTCAAAAGCAGGCGTTGCGAGCACCTCAGGCAAGGCAGAGGCAATAGACCGGTTAAAACTCGGGTCGGCAATCAAAGCGGGAATGACATCTGAAGATAGTTTGCCTGGGGTTACTGCATTTCGCGCCAGCTTCGTGGCGGTTATTGCTCTGGGAGCAATCCGGCTTGCCGTAATCGGCCTCTCCAGCCTGCTGACCCGCTCCTCGATGGTAAGTCTTTTTGCTCTTGGCACTGCCTCCATCCCTCCTGCTATATGACCTGATCTGGGATCAGTCTATGGTTAACAGTGTATTGGGTAGGAACCTGTCTCGGCACGTTGTTTGTTCCTGAGGAAAGCGTCTATTTTACACCCAAGCATCAATATCATAACCGCGCTCTTCCCAATAGCCGATATGATCCTTGTCGATCAGCTCGATCCGGTTAAGCCATTTCACCGACTTGTACGCGTACATCTTCGGCACGATCAGCCGGACCGGGCCGCCGAGCTCGCTTGGGATCAGATTGCCGTCATGCAGCATCGCGACCATAATGTCGTCCATCTGCGCCTGCTCGAGGGTGAGCGCATCGGTGTATACGCCATCGCCTGAGTAGAACTTCACCGTTTTCGCGTTTGTTTTAACCCCGGCCTCCTGCAGAAACTGCTTCAGCGGAATGCCTTCCCACGTATTCTTGTACACGGACCAGCCCGTCACGCAGTGAAAATCGCTCACCTGAACCTTGCGCGTCAGCTTCACGAATTGCTCCCAGTTCCATGTCATGGGCTTATCGACCAGCCCGTCTATGGTGAAGGACCAGGTCTCATTGGAGAAGGACGGAATCGGCGTCACGGAATAGATCCGGAAGTCTCCTTTGGCTCCCCCGCCTATAGGAGGCGCGGAGGCTGGCATGGGCTGCGGCAGAGGTGCGAGCTGATTGCCATCCCTTGTCACAATCTCCTCGTAAGAGGGACTCCCGAGGCTGACGCCAAGCGTATTGACGGTCCACTTCAGAAAAGACGGTCCAACCGCAATCGCAATACCGCCTCCAACCGCCCATTTTACAAATGAACGCCGGGACAAGTACGACTGCGGACTTGCCGCGGGATGAATCGGTACGTCCACCGTTTTCTGTTCACGCTCCGTGCGCACCGTTCGCCGGTTCGGCTCCTTGAGCCATTTCGTCCTGGTAATGGAATGGTAAATAATATAAGGCAAGCCAATCCAGGTTAAGAGATCATGTACAGTCAGCGCATGGTTCGACCACCACGGCCCTACGGCGCGGAACTGCCAGAGCAGCACGCCCGAGATGAGCCATCCGACAAGCAGGCCAAGCACGACAAAAACATTAAACTTCTGCCAGCCTTTACCTCTCAGCTGCTTCCAGTGCTTGGCCGCGAGCAAGAGATAGAATACGACCGGAACAAGGGACAACAAGCCGACGATAATGTGCAGCTCCTTCAGCCACACCCTTCCTTCCCCAAGCACGCCGCGCCAGTAATTCATCACCAGCATGATCCCGGACAAAGCCAGCACGACCACAATCCAGCCGTTCCAAGCATGCAGGAGGGTAAGCTTCCGGCCAAACCCCTTGCGTACCCATTTCAGAAAATCTCCCATCCTCGTCCTCCTTTCATAAATGAGACGTCTTCTTCCCTTCGTGAACCGTGAACCAGAATCGACTGCCTTGACCGTCCGGCTGCTCGACTCCAATAGAGCCCCCGTATTGCTCCACCAGCCGTTTGGCAATCGACAGCCCAAGACCCGAACCGCCGCCTTCGCGGCTGCGGGAGCGATCCGTCCGGTAGAAGCGGTCAAAGATCCGCTCCCGCTCGCCTTCCGCAATCCCGACTCCTTCGTCGGTCACCGCTAACCGGATCACACCGCCCTCTAGCTCATCAGCCTCAATGAGGATAATGCCGCCGCGAGGCGAGTAACGAACGGCGTTCTCGATCAAATTTTGCAGGACGCGCTGGAGATGCCGGGCTTTCATGTTCACCCGCAGCGAACGCTCCGGCAGACGAACGCGAAGCTGCTGTCCCATCGCCTCAAGCTGAAGCGAGAAGCGCGGGTGCAGCTCAAGAAGCGCATCCTCCACAACAGCCGTGTGACTCCACTCTTTATCCTGCGCTCCCGCATCCAGTGTGGAAAGCTCGAACAAATCCTGAATAAGCTCGCTTAGCCGCATCGTCTCCGAACGGATCGTAGACAGATAACGACGGTATTCCGCTTCGTCTTCAAGAACCCTATCCTCCAGCGCTTCCGCATAGGATTGCATGGAAGCCAGAGGCGTACGCAGGTCATGAGCCATATTGGCCACCAGCTCCCGCTGGGCGGACTCGGCCGCGCGAACCTGCAGGAAGCTCTGCTCCAAGCTTACGCCCATCCGGTTGAATTGATCCGCCAGCTGCTTGAATTCCTTCAGGCCAGCAGGCTCCACCCTTGTCTGCAGTTCGCCGGCGGCAATGCGGGCAGCACCTTCCCCAACCCGGCGTACCGAAGCTTCAAGCGGACGAATCAGAAGGAAGAAGATAAGCCCGGATACCGTTCCCGCGCCTATCGCAGCGATACAAAGCCATATCAGCTGCTCCCGCGTGACCAGCATGTATTGGAAAAATATAAGAAGAAGCACAATAATAAATGCGATGCTAATCGTATTGGCGAGCAAGAGATAAGTTCGTAGCTTCATCCCGGACTCCCCTTGGGATCCAGCTTGTAGCCGATTCCCCATACCGTTTTGATCCAGCGCGGATCGGACGGGTTAGGCTCGATTTTCTCACGCAGGCGCCGAACATGCACGGTTACGGTTGTCGTATCGCCGTCGTAGGCAATATCCCATACCTGATTAAGCAGCTGGCTGCGCGAGAACACCTTGCCGGGATACATCGCCAGCAGATGCAGTAGATCGAATTCCTTCACCGTTAGCTCCACATCGGATTCCAGAACGGAAACCCTTCTCTCCTGCGGGTAGATCGACAGGCCTTCGAGATAAATCGCTTGACCCGATGCTTCCTCCGGAGGTTTTTCCGTATCCCATTCTCCGGAAGACAAAGCATCGCTTCTCCAGCCCGCTCGCCGCAAAATATTATGGATTCGAAGCACAAGCTCTCTTGGACTGAACGGCTTCGTCATATAATCGTCAGCGCCCATCGTGAGGCCAAGCAGCCGGTCCGCCTCCTCGCCACGGGCCGTCAGCATGATTATGGGGGTATCGTCAATCTGCCGGATGACATCGCAAACCTCAAGTCCGTCAACCTTCGGCATCATTAAATCCAGCACCAGCAGGTCAGGGCGATGTTCTTTCCATAGGCGGATCGCTTCTTCCCCATTTTCCGCTACCCGCACCTCATGGCCTTCCCGCTCCAAATACCGCCGGCACACATCCGTAATATTCCTCTCATCGTCCGCTACTATTATACTTGCTCCCATCCGCTGCCCTCCCGTCCGTGATGCTTCTATTATACGGCTTGTTTATAACGGTTACGACTGTACCGGAAGAAAGAACAACCCCCTGCCGCCGGCAGAGGGATAGCGCGCCACGAACTTTATTTGCTGTCGCTCATCGACTTGTCGTCGTTCATCATCTTGTCATCGTTCATCATCTTGTCATCGTTCATCATCTTGTCATCGTTCATCGACTTGTCGTCGCCCATCTCCGTTGCCGGCTTATTGTTCATTTTGTCCTTGTTATTGTCTGCATTGCATGCGCTTAACAGCAGCACGACTCCCAGCACGACAATTGCCCAAACTGGTTTCTTCATTGTCCATCGCTCCTTCCGAGCCTATGAGTATCATCTGGCTCTTCACGACTCCTAGCTTACCGGACAAAGCTAACCATTGAAGAACGGAGCTCTTGCAAAAGCATTATCAAATCCTTACAAAAGAATTACAGCCCACCGTCGCACTTTCTCAACACAAAAAAGGCTTTGCACCTGTATCACACAGATGCAAAGCCATTTCGTATGCGCTCAACTGACCGAGGAGTTGATCTTACCCATCTCGTCTTCCACTAAAATTGTTAATTCATCCTCGTATCCGCCCGTTATCCTGTACTTCCGGATATAGTCCTTAACGAACTTGCGCGGATCCTTTGGCTGAAAAATTCTCGTGAGTTCCTTCAGGCTTTCCTTGACCTCATTCTGGCTATGCTTCGCCATGAAATCTCCTCCCCTATACGTTGGATGGTCGTCCTAAACAACAAATCCGAGAACGGATGCGGCAGTTACGCCGCAAATTACCCCCCATTTCAGTGCAGGCAACTCCATGGTCAATGAGTCACAATGTTTGCATTTTTCTTACTATTATAACATTTCAGGCAGGATTGTAAAATAAACAAATGTTAATCTAACCCGTGCCTTCGTTCTCCCGGGGCGGCTTCGCCGGAGGCTCTTCGGCCTTTGGCGGAGCGGCTTGCGGGGGAATTGACGGAGGCGGAACGTCCATGGATGAATGGTGCGTCTCGTTCCTGTTAAACATTCGTAAATAGGCAAATACGCCAATTAGTGCAACTGCTATCCCAAATATCAAAACGACCGCGGTAATCCATCCATCGACCATGCTTCCGCCTCCTCTCTTCTTATATTTATCGGCCGAAAGCTGATTTGGTTTCAGTTTATTTGCCTATATTTTTTTCTTCCATATATAGGATATATTATATCGAACCAATAGTCCGTCAGCAACTCGGCCAAATTGACTAAATATTCGTTATCGCGACACAATCCGATAGGTTCCGCTTCCCCAAGCGATCAATCTATCTTCCTCATCCTTCACCGTTGCCTGCAGGGTAATCGTCCGTCCAATCCGGTGCACGATCTCGGCTTCGCACACCAGATTGCCGCTCTTCGCGCTCTCCAGAAAATGCGTGTTCAGGCCTGCGGTTACCGTCTTTTCCCGGCATGCGATCATGACGACCAGACCCATTGCATTATCCAGCATAGACATCAATACCCCGCCATGCACGATGCCAATCAGGTTCAAATGACGCTGCTCCGCGCGCAGCCGGATCGCCGCTTTTTCCGCATGGGCAAAGACGACCTCGCAGCCAAGCTCGCTCCAAAAAGTTCCGCTGGCAAGCTCCTCCAGCCTCGCCAAATGCCTCTCAATATCCGCCTGCTCCGCGGCAAAATCCTCCGCCACCCGCATCACCGCCTCTTTTGCGTTTATTATTGCTCCTTCTCCAGCTCTTCCATCAGCTTGCGCCTCAATACCTTGCCGATCATCGTCTTCGGAAGGGAATCCCGGAATTCGTACAGATGCGGCACCTTAAACGCGGCAAGCCGCTGCCTGCACCAGACGTCGAGCTGGGCTGCGGATACGTAGGAGCCTTTTTTAAGCACAATGAAAGCCTTCACCGTCTCGCCGCGGTACGGATCCTTCACCCCAAGGACGGAAGCTTCCATCACCGCCGGATGCTCATACAGCACCTCTTCGACCTCGCGCGGATAAATATTGAAGCCGCCCGCAATGATGACATCCTTGATCCGGTCTACAATCGTAAAAAAGCCGTCTTCGTCCATATAGCCGAGGTCGCCGGTATGCAGCCAGCCATCCCTCAGCACGATTTCGCTCTCCTCCGGATTGTTCCAGTATCCCTTCATCACCTGCGGACCGCGGATGACAAGCTCGCCAACCTCGCGAACGGGAAGCGGCTTGCCTTCCGGACTGAAGATCGCGGCTATCGTATCGGGAAAAGGCATGCCGATCGTGCCGATTTTGCGTTTGCCCCAGATCAGGTTGGCATGCGTTACCGGCGAAGCTTCCGTCAGGCCATAGCCTTCGATCAGCTTGCCGCCGGTCATTTTCTCGAACTGCTCCTGCACCTCAAGCGGCAGAGCCGCCGATCCGCTGATACAGGCCTCGATCGAGGAAAGATCGGTGCTGACTGCATTCTTATGATTAATCAAAGCCACATACATCGTTGGCGCACCCGGGAACAGCGTTGGCTGCTGCCGGCTGATGGTATCGAGCACAGTCTCGGTTTCAAAACGCGGCAGAAGCACCAGTGAGCCAGCGCGCATAATGGAAAAATTCATTAACACGGTTAAGCCGAATACGTGAAATAACGGCAGCACCGCCAGAAATCTTTCGTAGCCATCCTTCACCCTGTAGCACCAGGCCGAGGTCTGCATCGTATTGGCTACAAGGTTCCGGTGCGTCAGCATCACCCCTTTCGGTGTTCCGGTCGTACCTCCGGTATATTGAAGCTGGGCGAGATCGCTGCCGTGAATGTCGGTCAGGACGGGAAGATTAGAACTCGAGGAAATAAGCTTCTTATAAGAAACAACACCGTGACGGCCGTACGGAATATCCGCTTTGAAGCCTTCTTTGCGCTGCTTGAGCGGGTAGAGGAGATTTTTCGGAAAAGGAAGTCCGTCCTTCAGCGACGTAATGACGGCGTTCTTGAGCTGCGGAACAGCCCCCGCCGCCGGCAATTCTCCGCGCACGTTGGCCAGGCGCTCATAGAACAGGTCGACGGTAATGATCGTTGTCGCCCCGCTGTCCTTCAGCTGATGCTCCAGCTCCCGCTCCACGTAGAGCGGATTGGTCTGGACCACAACGGCGCCAATCATTAGAGTGGCGTAGTAGGAGATCACCGCCTGCGGACAGTTCGGCAGCATAATCGCCACCCGGTCGCCGCGGTTAACGCCAAGCGAGATCAGACCGTTAGCCAAGCGGCAGGTATGGTCGTACAGTTCGCGGTAGGTGAGCGATTTGCCCAGAAAATGAACGGCCTCATTCGCCGGGAATTTCTCCACGGCATTAACGAGGAACTGCGGAATGCCATGATTCGGGTAATCCAGGGAAGCCGGGATCTCCAGCGGATAATGCCGCAGCCACGGCTTCGGAATCTCTACCGGAGCCTCAGGCTCCTCCGATGTCGCGGAGGCAACGGCTTCCTCGGGAGCCGGCTCATCGCCTGGCTCGGTATCGGCGGACGGTGCCGAATCCGCTGCTGGCGATGCCTCCGGAGCCGATGCTTCGGAGGATTGCCCTGCCGCCGGAGCGGCATCGGCTGCGACAGCTTCTTCGCTCGGCTCGGTGCCAGCCGATGGAGCCGCTTCTGCCGTTGGGACAGAGGCTTCTGCTGATGGCTCAGCCGACGGAGCGATATCCACTGCGGCAGGTTCCCCGCTTGGCTCGGCCTCCGCGGATGGAGCCGCTGGCTCCGCCGCCGGAGGCTCTGCCCCTATGAACTGCGGGGCTGCGGCTTCCTCCTGCCGTGGCGATAGTGGCGGTTCGTTAGGTGCGGAATTGGGCGGCTTTTGCCGATCCTCGGGTACAAGCGGGTTTTCCGGATCTGCCTTATCCATATGGCGTTCCCCCTCCTACACAATATATTGCTCCCCGTTAATGACCCGTGCGGCAATATCC
Source organism: Paenibacillus sp. ATY16 (assembly GCF_003399985.2). NCBI lineage: Bacteria > Bacillati > Bacillota > Bacilli > Caryophanales > Paenibacillaceae > Paenibacillus > Paenibacillus sp. ATY16. Next base: position 107,568 of record NZ_NMOK02000016.1, read on the forward strand.
CGCTTGGCCGCAATCGTATCGAGCAGAGGACCGCGCATCAGCTTCTTCAAGACCGACAGCTGCATTTGCAGGGCATCTCCCTTCGCCAATGCCGCCAGAGCAACCTTCGCGATCGATTCGATCTTCTCCAGCGCCTCCTGCACGAACACTTCCGTCATTTGAATCGCGTTCACCGCATCCGCACCGCTTTGCGCAAGCTTCTGCGTCCGGAGCAGCGCGCTTTCGGCAGCGAACAGCTGAATCATGATATCCGAAAGCGAGCAGAGCACTTCCTGCTCCTGGTCAAGCTTTAACCCCAGCTTTTGCACGGCGAGCCCGCCGACGGCAAGAAAAGCTTTTTTCCCCTGCGATACGCGGTATACCTCCCGGCTGAGCGGCTCATCAAACGGCGGAACCGGCATCGGCTGCAGCAGCTCGGCCTGCAGGGACTGCGCTTTTTCGAGCAGCGGAAGCTCGCCTTTCATCGCTTTTTTCAGCAAGGTCCCCGGAATGAGCATCCGGTTAATCTCGTTGGTCCCTTCGAAAATCCGGTTAATCCGCGAATCCCGGTAAATACGCTCCACCTTGTATTCCTTGATATAGCCGTAGCCGCCGTGAATCTGGACGCCCTCGTCCGCGACAAAATCCAGCGTCTCCGACGCAAACACCTTGTTAATCGAGCATTCCAGCGCGTACTCGCTGATCGCTTTTGCCGCCCGCATTCCGGCATCCGGCGCATCCGCCCCAGCACCCTCCGCGCTCAGCATGGCATCAATCCAGCCCGCGGTCCGGTATACCATCGATTCCAGCACGTAGGTCCTGATATTCATATCCGCCAGCTTGGCGCCAATAAGCGGGTATGAGGAGATGGCGCGGCCGAACTGCTTGCGCGTGTTGGCGTATTTGGAAGCCAGCTCGATCGTTTCTTTGGACCCGCCAAGACAGCCCGCTCCCAGCTTGAACCGTCCGATGTTCAGGATGTTGAACGCGATTTTATGCCCTTGGCCGATCTCGCCAAGCACGTTCTCCACCGGCACCGCGACATCCTCGAAAAATAACGGGCGAGTCGACGAGCCTTTAATGCCCATCTTGTGCTCCTCCGGCCCAAGGCTGAAGCCCGGCATCCCTTTTTCCACGATAAACGCGCTGAACGCTTCCCCGTCCACCTTCGCGTACACGATAAACACATCCGCAAAGCCCGCGTTCGTAATGTACAGCTTGGAGCCGTTCAGAATATAGTGGCTGCCGTCCTCCGACAGCTTTGCCGTTGTTTTGGCGCCTAAGGCATCCGAACCGGAGGCCGGTTCCGTTAAGCAATAGGCGGCGATCAGCTCACCGGTGGCGAGCTTCGGTAAGTATTTGCGCTTCTGTGCGGCTGTTCCGAAAAAAACGATCGGCAGCGTGCCGATCCCCGTATGCGCGCCAACAGACAGCGCGAAAGAGGAGGCGCGGGCAAGCGTCTCCGACAGCAGGGTTGTGCTTACTTTGTCGAGTCCAAGGCCGCCATAGGCTTCAGGCACATCCGCTCCAAGAAGGCCTAACTCGCCTGCCTGGCGCATCAGCTTAACCGTCAGCTCATAGTCCAGCCCCTCAATCTGCTCATCCAGCGGAAAAATCTCTCCCTCCACAAACTGCCGCGCCGCATCCGCCATCATCTTCTGCTCTTCGTTGAAATCCTCCGGCGTCACCGTAGCGGACGGCAGAGCATCCTCGATTACGAAACGACCGCCAAACCGAATGTTTTCCCCCATGCTTTACGTCCCCTTTCCCTCTCGCCTTCCTGCTTCCTCCACTTGCGCTCTGTGCTACGCGTATACCTCAAACACCCCTGCAGCTCCCATGCCGCCGCCGACACACATCGTAACAACTCCGATTCCTCCGCCGCGTCTCTTCAGCTCGTGAATAAGCGATACCGACAGCTTCGTCCCCGTACAGCCAAGCGGATGACCAAGCGCAATCGCCCCGCCGTTGACGTTCACGCGGTCAGGATCGATGCCAAGCTGCTCGATAATCGGCACGCATTGGGCGGCAAAGGCCTCATTCAGCTCAAAAATATCAATATCGTCAACCGTCAGGTTAGCAGCCTTAAGCGCTTTTGGAATGGCCTCTATTGGGCCGATGCCCATCACCTCCGGCGCTACCCCTGCTACCCGGTATGCGCGGAAAGCGGCAAGAGGCGTCAGCCCAAGCTCCTTTGCCTTGGCGCGGCTCATCACCACAACCGCGGCTGCGCCGTCGCTCATCTGCGAGGAGTTGCCGGCCGTAACCGTACCTTCTCTCGCAAAAGACGGCTTCAGCGGCGCAAGTGTCTCCGGCGTCGTATCCGGGCGGACGCCTTCGTCGGTGTCGAAGGTGAAGGTGCGTTCAACCGGCCGGCCGTACTCATTCACGTCGGACCGGGTTGCCGTCACCGGTACGATCTCGTCTTTGAATCGGCCCTCCTGAATGGCGGCCGCCGCCTTGCGATGACTGGACGCGGCAAAAGCATCCTGCGCCGCGCGGGTAACGTTATAGCGGCGCGCCACTTCCTCGGCGGTGTGACCCATGCCCATGTACACCTCCGGCATAGCATCCACGATGCCCGGATGCGGAGCCAGCTTAAAGCCGGTCATCGGCACATGGCTCATGCTTTCCACGCCGCCCGCAACGAGGATGTCGGCATCGCCAAGACGTATGCGTTCAGCTGCATAAGCGATCGCCTGCAGACCCGAAGCGCAGAAACGGTTAATCGTTACGGCTGGCGTCGTAACCGGGAAGCCCGAATAGAGCGAAATAATTCGCGCCATATTCAGCCCCTGCTCGCCCTCCGGCATGGCACAGCCGATAATGACATCCTCGACGTCGGCCGCATCAAGCCCCGGAACCCGGCCAACCGCCGCGGTCAGCACGGCCCGTCCAAGGTCCTCTGCCCTCGTCTCCGCCAGACTCCCCTTCTTCGCCTTGCCCACCGCGGTTCGTACCGCGGATACGATAACGGCATCGCGGTCATGGTCCGCAAATTTGCCCGCTGCTCCCATAAAGCGCCTCCTTCTTTTTTGGCTCCGCCCGCGCCTCGTCGGGCGGGCGGAGCCTTTTGTAGTTGCTGCCTTGTAAGGTAAGACCCCGGGAGGGTCTTATCTCGTACCGATCACCAGTTAATGTGGCAGGTAAGACCCTCGCAGGGGCTTATTTGCTGCTCAACTTTTGTTTTCGAGTAACTTTTGGCTTGCTCGCGGGGGGATAAGACCCTGTGAGGGTCTTATCCCGTTCCGATCACCCGTTAACGTGGCAGGTAAGACCCTCGCAGGGGCTTATTTGCTGCTCAACCCTTGTTTTCGAGTAACTTTTGGCTTGCTCGCGGGGGCATAAGACCCTGTGAGGGTCTTATCCCGTTCCGATCACCAGTAAACTTGGCAGATAAGACCCTCGCAGGGGCTTATTTGCTGCTCAACCCTTGTTTTCGAGTAACTTTTGGCTTGCTCGCGGGGGCATAAGACCCTGTGAGGGTCTTATCCCGTTTCGATCACCAGTAAACTTGGCAGATAAGACCCTCGCAGGGGCTTATTTTGGCCTACACTAATTCCACAAGGACTTAACTTGGGATAGCCAGAAGCTACGTTGGATTGGCCCCAGTTCGATAACGCATCATTATGCTGGATAAAATCCAGTCTGAGCGGGGAGTCTGTGCCACAGGTCTACGAGTTGTGTCTATACCAATGTCCCAGAACACCGGCACATGTGCCGCCCAAGCACCCGTCCTCACCTCCCCCTCACTCCGCTTAATTCCGCAGCGGCTTGCCGGTGGAGAGCATGTGGCTCATGCGGTCCTGCGTTTTGCGCTCGCCGCAGAGGCTGAGGAATGCTTCGCATTCCAGGTCGAGCAAGTACTGCTCGCTGACCTCCGCTCCCGGCGCGGCATCGCCGCCGGCCATCACATTCGCGAGCTTATTGCCAATAAGCGCGTCATGCTTGCTGATCTGCCCACCCAGCAGCAGACCATGCACGCCCATGCGAAGCACGGCTTTGCCTTCGCGGCCAGCCACGCGGACGCGAGCCTCGGGCTGCGGCGTATAGCCCGCCCGGTCCAGCTCAAGCACCGCCCGCTTCGCTTCGGCAATCCGCGCGTCCTGCCGCATAATGACGCGGTCCTGCGGGCGCTTCAGCCCGATGCGGCCAACATCAAAGCCGCTGGTGGACGTTTTGGCCATCGCAACCGTCTCGAACAAAGCGTTCAAATGCGGCTGGATTTCGCCGCCCCCTGCCCTTGCCGCAGCCATAACGGCCGCTTCTTTCGAACCGCCGCCTGCCGGGATCAGTCCTACCCCGGTCTCCACGAGGCCGAAATACGTCTCCGGCGAGAAAATAATCTGGTCAGCCGGCAAGCAGGCCTCGACGCCTCCGCCAAGCGTCATCCGGTGAGGCGCGGCGACGACGGGACGGTCTAGTTTTTTGATCGACAGCATGCTGCTCTGGAACATCCGGATGATGTCCTCGACCTCATCCCATTCGCCGTTTTGCGCCTCCATCAAGAGAAGCAGCAGGTTCGCGCCTACGCAGAAGTTGCGCCCGTCGTTCGCGATAACAAGCCCGCGCCAATTTTTGCTGACCTCCTCGGCCGTCCGCCGTATAGCCGTCAGAATCTCGCCGCCGATGGCATTGTTCTGCGAATGGAATTCGAGACAGACCACGTCGTCGCCAAGATCGATGAGGCTTGCGTCCGAGGTGCGCAGCACCGTCCTGCCGGCTTCCTTAAGGGCAGCAAGCGAGATCTCATCCGGTGACAGCTCTTCGGCCGCGTACCCTCCGCCCCCGCTGGCGTACACGAACCGTCTGCCTTCCTGCACCTTATAAAAGCTGCCGTTCCCCTCCGCAATCCATGTCAGTACCCATTCCGGCACCGCATCGCCTTCGGCCTTCATCCGGGCTACGGACTTCTCCAAGCCAAGCGCATCCCACAGCTCGAACGGTCCAAGCTCCCAGCTGAAGCCCCATTTCATCGCTTTATCGATATCCGTGATGGAGTCGGCAATAACGCCAACCAAGGCTGCCGAATAGAGAAGCGTGCGCTTAATCGTCTGCCACGCGAACTGGGCGTATTTATGCTTCGGATCCGTGCCGATGAGCGCCCGGACCTTGCCGCCCGTGCCTTTTGCCGCCTTGGCCGCATCGATGATTGGTCCTTTCACCGAGCTACGCGGCCGGTAAGCAAGCGATTCCAAATCAAGCGATTCAATCTCGCTTCCGCCCTTCGGCCCCCTAATTTTCCGGTAAAAACCGCCGCCGCTCTTTTCGCCCAGCCGGCCCGAAGCCACCAACTGCTCTAATAGCGGAGGCCTTGCAAACGTTTCGCGTTCAGCCTCATCGGTGCTTTTCTCCCGGACGTTGTCGACAACGTGAAGCAAAGTATCGAGGCCGACCAGGTCCAACATCCGGAACGTTGCCGTCTTCGGCCGCCCCATCGCAGGCCCCGTCAGCGCATCCGCTTCCTCTACCGTTAGGCCAAACCTTAGACCCTCCTCCAGCGTCACCAGCATGCCGTACGTGCCGATCCGGTTGGCGATAAAGTTAGGCGTATCCTTCGCCACGACAACGCCTTTGCCAAGCCGTTCCTCGCATAACGCGGTCAATAGTGCCGTAACCTCGGGAGCGGTATCGCTCGTCGGAACAACCTCAACCAGCTTCATATAGCGCGGAGGGTTGAAAAAATGCGTCACCGCAAAATGCTGCCGGAAAGCGTCGCTCCTGCCCTCCACCATCTCCGCCACCGATAATCCCGATGTGTTGGAGGATACAATCGTACCCGGCCTCCACACGCTCTCCATCCGCTGGAATAGGCTTCGCTTCACATCCAGCCGCTCGACAACCGCCTCCACAATCCAATCCACCTCGGATAATCCCGCCAGATGATCCTCGAGATTACCAGCCGTAATCCGCCCGGCAAAAGACGGCTCATACAGCGGAGCAGGCTGCGCCTTCGCCATACGGGCAACGGCAGCTTGCGCAAGGCGGCTGCGCACCTGCGGGGAAGCCAGCGTCAACCCGCGTTTTTCCTCCTCCGGAAGCAAAGCCTGCGGCACGACGTCGAGCAGCAGCACGCGCATGCCGGCATTCGCCAGATGCGCGGCAATTCCCGCGCCCATAACGCCGGAGCCAATAACGGCCGCGCGCCTCACCGTACCCGTTCGATTCATCGACATTGATTAGTCCCTCCTGGGTTCTTTGGTTTTTGCTTCGAAAGCATAAGCTGTCTTTTTACCGGACCGTTAAGCCGTCTCCTTGCCGAACACGCTTGCCGCAAGCAGCTCCGCTACATCGCGCGCCGCCGTCCGTTCGTCGGCCTCCAGAAGCTTCAGCCCGTCTTCCATCATCGTCAGGCAATACGGGCAGGCCGAGCCGATGACCGTAGGCCGTACTTCCAGCGCTTGCGATACTCTGGCGCGGTTAACGCGTACGCCGCTTTGCTCCTCCATCCACATCAGGCCGCCGCCCGCTCCGCAGCACATGCCGTTCTCACGGTTCCTCGCCATCTCTTCGATCTCGATGCCCGGAATCGCCTTCAGCACCTCGCGCGGTGCATCGTAGATGCCGTTATAACGTCCGAGATAGCAGGAATCATGGTAGGTGACGCGTTCTTTGACGAGATGCTCGGGCGTTAACCGCCCATCCTTCAGCAACCGGGCAAGCAGCTCCGTATGATGCTCGATCCTGACGTCCGACGGAAGCCCGAAGTCCGGATACTCCTTGCGGAAGGTGTTAAGCGTATGCGGGCAGGCCGTTACAATACGCGTTATCCCGTAACGGACGATGGTCTCGATATTTTCACGGCACAGCTCCTGGAAAAGCAGCTCGTTGCCAATCCTGCGCGGGGTATCACCCGAATTCCGCTCCTCTGCCCCAAGCGTGGCAAACGACACTCCCGCCTGGTCGAGGAGCCGCACGAGATCGTACAGCACCTTCCGGCTTCGCGTATCGTATGAGCCCATGGAACCTGCCCACAGCAGAAAATGCGGCTTTGGCGCTCCCGCACGCTTGATCTCCTGCATCGTCTTCACCCGGACGCCGGTACGGCTCTCGCACTCGTCGATCCAAGCGGCGCGCTCGGCTCTCGGAAGTCCCCATGGATTGCTTTGGCGCTCGATATTTTGCAGCGCGCGCTGACCGTCGGATGGCAGGCGCCCTTCCATCAGCACGAGATAACGACGCATATCGATGATTTTATCGACATGCTCGTTGCCAACCGGGCACATCTCCTCGCAGTTGCGGCAGGTCGTGCATGCCCACAGCTCCTCCTCGCTCATGACGTCGCCGATCAGCTCCAGCTCATCCGGCTTGGTTCCTTCCCGAGCATTCCAAGCCTGCTTCTGCGCCGTCATGGTCGGAATAATGGAGGTTACGCTTCCTTCCGGACTGTCTTCCCAGGACGGGATCAGCGCGCCCATTACATGCGCCCCTGCCGCATGCCCGCCCATAAAGGATGGAACCCAAGGCGACTTGGACGTAATGGCGGCGCCTTTTTCCGTAAGATGATCCCGGAGCTTTGTCATGAGATGCATCGGCGACAGCAGCTTGCCGGTATTCGAAGCCGGGCAGACATTCGTGCAGCGTCCGCATTCCACGCAGGCGTACAGGTCGAGCAGCTGCTTTTGCGTAAAATGCTCGATTTTGCCCGCGCCAAAATACTCCGCGTCCTCATCCTCCAGATTAAGCGGCGCCAGCCGGCCTACCGGCGCATTGCGCCCAAGCCATAAATTCACGGGAGCCGTCAGCAGGTGAAAATGCTTCGACTGCGGCACGTACACAAGGAAAGAGAGCAGCACCAAAAGATGCAGCCACCAGAACAGCTCATAACCAGCTTCCGACGCAATGCTGCCTGCAGGCACGCCAAGCTTCCCGATCCAGTCCGCAAGCACGGAAGAAACAGGCGCGAAACGACCAGCTACGGCATGCGGATCCCCAGACAGCCGCTCGAAGGAAAGCGTCAGCAGGACGGTCAGCATCAAGCCGCCGATAAACCACAGGACAAGCGAAGGCTTCCAGCCGCGCTTCAGCCTTGGCAGCTGCTCGATATACCGGCGGAAAGCCCCGTACAGAACCGCGAGCAGGACAAGCGAGACCGTCAGCTCCTGCGACCAGGCGAACTGGCCGTAGAAGGGAAACGGAATCGGGTGACCGCTGAGTTTTTTCCAGATGATGTCCGCCGCTCCAAACTGCAAAATGATAAAACCGTAAAAATAAATGAAATGCATGACGCCGCTCCGGATATCCCGCAGCAGCTTGCTGTGCCCGAGCACCTGTCCCGCTACCGAGGGACGTCCCGCTAATTCCCTCCGCTCATCCGATGGCATCGCCTCGTGGGCAGCCGCCCGGCCAAGCTTGATATAGCCCACCCTGCGCAAGACGACCGTAACAAAAGCGAATGCGGCAAGCCCCAATACCGCCGCGAACAAAATCCACCTGATTGCAGCTGTCGCCACATCTGCCGACCACCATTCCAGCAATGGCCACGCCCCCTTTTGCAGCCCTCGATTCGGACAAGCTTTTTAGCGTTGTGACAAGTTGAAACGGCTGCTCCTTCCCGTGGCGGGAGAGCGCGTTTCAATCCGAAGAATTTCAAGCCATGTTTACAAGAGAAACTTATAAACGCTTGGAATTCAAGGTGAAACGGCTTCGCCGGCCTTTAGGAAGGGCAGCATTTTCAAAAAAACCGCGGTGCTCCAGTATATGAGCCCGAAAGCATGAACATGCCGCCCCTTTCGCCGGTGCGGACGGTCTATTTGGCCGAGTTGACTCATATCGTAGCACTGATGGAAAGCGGTTTAGCCGAGCCTTGCAGCCGGCCCTGGCCATGCTGCGGAGAGTGGTGCGAGCCGGGCGAAAATGGAGCATGAACTATAGTCTGAGGAGGTTGCTGCAGTGCTGAACATTGTCGTTCTACTCAAGCAGACATTTGATACGGAAGAAAAAATTATCGTAAAGGATGGCGCCGTCGCGGAAGCGGACGCCAAGCTCGTCATTAATCCTTATGACGAATATGCCCTCGAGGAGGCGCTGCGCCAGCGCGAGGCGCATGGCGGCGAGGTACGGGTTGTCTCCTGCGGCGGCGACCGCTCGGAGGAAGCGCTGCGGACCGCGCTTGCGATGGGCGCGGATGAGGCTATCCGGCTCGACGCGGCTACCGTGGAGAGCGGCGACAGCTTCGCGCTGGCCGCTGCGCTCGCGAAGGTTATCGAGCCGCTTAAGCCGGATCTGCTGCTGGCGGGCTTGTTCGCCGTCGACAGCGGCTCCGGGAGCGTAGCGTTCCAGGTCGCGGAGCGGCTTGGTCTGCCGCATGCGTCATCAGCGGTGAAGGTTGGCATTGCAGGGCCGGATGAAGCGAAGGCATCCGGCGAGCTGCCGCCGGGCGCAGCGTCGGCGGCGAGGTTTGCTGTCGTGGAGCGCGATGTCGAGGGCGACACGGAGACGGTTGTGATCCCGCTGCCAGCGCTGATCACCGCGCAGCAAGGGCTGAACGAGCCGCGGTATCCGTCGCTGCCGGGCATTATGAAGGCGAAGCGGAAGCCGCTCGCCCGGGTGTCGGCAGCCGCAGGCGGCGAGGAAGAAGGCGCGCGGACATCGCGCCTGGCGCTTTTTCCGCCGGCGCCGCGCGCAGCCGGCCGGCGCCTCGCCGGGTCGCCCGGCGAGCAGGCGGCGGAGCTTGTCCGCCTGCTGCAGGCGGAAAGCCAGCTGCCGCAGTGAGGCAGCCGAACGGCGTTAAGCGTTAAGGCGGTTAAGGGGAGCGCTGCCTTAGATGTGGGCAGCACAGGTTTAAGATCCCTGGTGGACCTTAAACCTGTGCGCAACCCACGTGGAGACTTAGGACTCCGTTGTGCCACTCAACTATCTTATTTAGCTGGTTAAGAGCCCTTAGGACCTTTACCTTATGCGTACACACCTACCAACATGGCCGCCTTTTGCTCGTTTGCCAATTGTTAAGGTCCCTAAGGGGCCTTAACGAGCCACACAACTAGTTTATTTAGCTGCTTAAGAGCCCTCAGGGACCTTAACTTTATGCCCCACCAACTTGGCGGCTTTTTGGCTCGTTCGCCGATTGTTAAGGTCCCTAAGGGGCCCTAACGAGTCAAACAGAACGCTTATTTAGTTGGTTAAGAGCCCTCAGGGCTCTTAGCTGTATGCGTACCCGCCAACTTGGCCGCTTTTTTGCTCGTTCGCCGATTGTTAAGGTCCCTAAGAAGCCTTAACTTGCCACACAGCTAGCTTATTCTTCTAGTTAAGAGCCCTCAGGGCTCTTAACCTTATGCGTACCCACCAACTTGGCCGCCTTTTTGCTCGTTCGCTGATTGTTAAGGCCCCCTATGGGACCTTAACGCGCCAAGTAACTAAATTATCTGGCAGATTAAGTGCCCTAAAGGCTCTTAACTTCTCTCAGCTCCTAATCTTGAAAAGTATCTAATAAGGCCCTATCAGGGTCTTATCGAAGTATTTCATCTACTTAATAGTTTGGATAAGACCCTGCCGGGGCCTTATCGTAACCGTAAAAGCCAGAAAACCATTGAAAAGCTCTGACGGCAACAGAAATAAGACCCTATGAGGGTCTTATCCTATGCAATCGCAACTCAACCTATTGCAATAAAGCCCTCTCAGGGTCTTATTGCCTCCTCAACGACCAAGCAGAAAGTTACTTCAGCAACTTAGGAGATAAAATTTCATTTGCAGCCTCGACCTGCAACAAAGGAGGAAATAAGATGGGAAGAACGATACTCGTGTTCGCCGAATGCCGGGACGGCAAGCTGCGCCGCGTAGCGCTTGAAGCGCTTGGCGCCGCGCGACGGCTTGCCGGTGCGGACGGCTCGGTCCATGCCGTCCTCGCGGCTCCCGGCGGCGAGGACGATGAAGCAGCCGCGCTCGCTGCGCGAGGGGCGGACGTCGTCCATGTCGCGGACGACCCGGCCCTTCGCGCTTTCGCGCCAGAGGCGTACATCGCCGCCTTGCGCGCAGCTATAGAGGCGGTAAGGCCGGACGCGCTGCTGCTCGGCCATACCGCCGTGGGGCGCGAGCTCGCGCCCCGCGTGGCCGCGGCGATCGGCGCCGGCCACGTCGCAGACGTGACCGCCATCGACGAAACCGATGGCGTGTTCACGCGGCCGCTCTACGCCGGCAAGGCGTTCGAGCGGCGCAGCTTTACCCCGGGCCGGCCGTGGGTCGTCACGGTCCGCCCGAACAACTTCGAGCCGGCCGAGACCCTGCCGGCCGGCGAGACCCAAGGCACCGTGCAGGCGCTGCCGTTCACGGTGCCGCCAATCCTGACCGCGGTACGCTCGCTTGTGCGCCGCGCCGGCGGTCAAATCGATCTCGCCGAGGCCGACGTGGTCGTCTCCGGCGGCAGAGGCGTGCGCAGCTCGGCCGGCTTCGAGCCGCTGCAAGAGCTCGCCGGCGTGCTCGGCGGCGCGGTTGGCGCCTCGCGCGGCGCTTGCGATGCCGGCTACTGCGGCTATGCCCTGCAGATCGGCCAGACCGGCAAGGTCGTGACGCCGCAGCTCTATATTGCCTGCGGCATTAGCGGTGCCATCCAGCATCTTGCCGGCATGAGCCAATCGCGCGTCATTATCGCGATCAACAAAGACCCCGACGCGCCAATCTTCAGCATTGCGGACTACGGCATCGTCGGTGACCTGTTCGAGGTTGTTCCGCTATTAACGGAGGAGTTCCGCAGAACGCAATCCGGTTAACTTAATGGTTCTAAGCATTAACCAGGCTAATCATTGGGACGGTTAATCCTCTTGGTCTTGCTCCCCCTAACGAAACTACAGATTCTTATTTCGTCAAAAAGAAGCCCAGCGCAATTCTAACGAAACTACATATCGCTATTGCGGCTAATTAGCCCTCTAAACCATTCAAAATCACCAAATAGCGATACCAGGTTTCGTTAGATTCCGCAAACTGCTTAAATCGGGCCAATAACGTTACCAAGTTTCGTTAGCACAGTTTACCGTGATATTTTGAGACTGTTATCCGGGTTTCCGGGGTTCCCGGGTTCTACGCTCCCGGCTCCCGGAGCTTACCTGGCTTCCAGGCATCCGAACTTCCGAACTTTCCGGGGCTCCCGCCCCCTCGACCTGCTTTTTCTGTCCGGGCTGTGCTTGCTAGACCAGGCTACCGCCCTTACCCAGTCACCCGGCGTGCACCGCCGGCAACCAAAAAAGGGACTATCCCCGCGAGGGGATAGTCCCTTTCAATCATTTCAATGCAAAATCCGGGCGGATCTCCCGGACGCAGTCCGGAGATTCGTAAGCCTCATCGTTCACCGCGTTGGTGACCGGGTAAGCTCTCATGCGGTAGCTGTCCATCGGCTCCAGATGCTTGCGCAGCGAGCGGAAGTCCGAGATGCGGGGATTGAGCCAATCCTCCATCCCCTCTTCGTCCATAATGACCGGCACGTTAGGCTGCCATTGCGACATCGTCCCGGTTGCCGGAGCGGTAATCATCGTAAAAGCGCGCACCTCTTGCCCACTGTAATTCCGCCATACGTCGAAGAAGCCGGCAATCCCGAACACTCTGCGGTTCGGCACCACGATATGCATCGCCCGCGAATCCTTCTCCTTCTGTCCCTTCTGCCAGCCGAAAAATCCGCTGCATGGCACAACGCAGCGCTGCTTGCGCAGCATCCGCTCGAGAAAAGGCTTATTCGACAGCATCGAGCTGTCCGCGTTAACGGAATCTTTTGCCCAGAACGGGAACAGTCCCCATCTAGCGTCATGCATCGTCCGGAGTCCCCAGCGATCGTTCATCACGATGGACACCGTCTGCGTCGGCGCTACATTAAACCGGTTCGTGTAGCAGTTAATCAACTGCTCCACCTTAAAAGCCTCAATCATATCTCCAACATCCGCGGTAATGGAATAACGTTCAATCATGTGCAATAACCCCCAGCGCTTTTTAACCACAATAGACATAATGTCAGTTGAAAAACTGACATTCGATTTGGCGATAAAACCTACCCATAAACGAGGTCGCTCATCTTCGAGAAGCCTCTACAGAGGTTTTCTCACCAAGTATTCTCAAAAGCGCAGGATGATTATGCGTTCCTTTCCATTAATTCGTGAATCGTTTGCGGAATTTAAGCGGCGGCATGCCGGTCTGCGCTGCAAAAAGCCTGGAAAAATGCGGCGTCTGACGGAATCCCGTCTCCTCCGCCACTCTCGCGATCGGCCAGTCCGTCTTGATCAGCAGCAGCTTCGCCTGGTCGAGACGGTAATACAGCAAATATTGCTGCGGCGTGCAGCCGAACACCTCGGTCATGCAGCGGGTAATGTAGTTCGTATGCAGCTGAAGCGCTTCGCTCAGCATCGTATTCGTAATGACGCTGCGGTAATTCATTTTCAAATAAGCGGCAGCGCGTTCCGCAACCGATACCCCGGCCTTCGCCGCATCCGAGCGCCAGCCCTCGTCAAGCATCTGCAGCAAATGGAGAAAACGCTGCTGGCGTTCCCAGAAGGCGCCATGCGAGGAGCTTTGCGCCGCTTCATGCAGCTGGGAGAACAGAAGCTTCGCTTCGTCCGGGAACGATAAATGCATTTTTTTCGGCAGGCGAATGGCATACGTGTAATAATCCCCGCGCAGCGAGCCTTGGCTTGCCTCCGTTTCCTCCCAAGCTCCAACCGTCTGGAAATGCACCCAGTCAAAAACGGTCTCCTCTTGGCAAGGCTTAAAAGAGTGATGCCAACGATCCGGCCGCAATATAAGCACATCCCCGGCTTGAAGGGTCCAACGGTTGCCCTCCTCCGCGATATAGAGCGCCCCCTGCTGAACGAACAGCAGATCAAATACGCCCAGATTCGTCCGGTTCGGATGCTCTTCCCCCGCTTGATAGGTTCTCCGATTCGATTCTATGAAAAACGGCAGCGGCGGCGACCGAAAGGTCAGCAGCAATTCCTCCGACACAATAAACCTCTCCTTGTTGTCTCAATGGTGTGTATGTATGCAAAAACTTCATAAAAGCTATTGCCATGTTACCGAAATCATAGGCATTTGTCTACAAACTTCGACAGATCCCGTCTATGAAAAAAAAGCCCTATTCTTCTAATAGAAGAATAGGGCTTTCCGGTTGCATCATAATAGCTTCGGCCGATTCCTCAACCGGGCTCAGGCATTCTCCGAGAAACGGGCAGCGGCGGCCACGGACCCTTTCGATTTGCGCAGCCGACTTGTCGCAGGCGATGCTTCCGGCATAAAGCTTACCGCCAGATTCATATAATCCAGCGACTTTTCAAGCGACTTCTTATCGGGATACACGATAAGCGGATTGCCGCTTAAGACGGACAACACTTCAATCCGATATGGCAGCCGCCCAAAGGCGCTTGAGCAAAAAACCGCCGTCAGATGCTGGAACAAAGCGATGATCTCTTCTTCCTCGTCAACGATGTATTTGCGCACGATGTAATCGGACATCTCAGGAGCTCCTCCAGCTTATAATCCTCAATTACCGTCCTCTTTGCCGCAGCTTCCACAGCCGGCCGCCTCCCTGGAACTTCATCGCTCTATTTAACAGCAGGCACTGATCCGGCAATCAGCCAGCCAGCCGCCTTGCACTCGATCATCTGATCCTTGGACGGATCGAATTCAACCTTCAGGCCAGGCAGCACCAGCTCCGCGCCAATCTCCTTCAGCTTCGCTTCAATCGTATCCACCGCCCCGCAGAAGATCGGGTACAAAGAATCCCCGGAGCCAAATACAACGGCCTTGCGTCCGCTTAAATCCAGATTGCTTAACGCTTCGTAAAAATCTATGAATTCATCGGGCAGCTCGCCGTCTCCCCAAGTATAGGCGCCAATCGCAATGCCCTCATACTGGTCCATCTCGGAAGCATCCGCATCATATGCATCCCTTACGACAACCTCCGCGCCTGCTTCCCTTGCGCCGGCGGCAATGGCTTCCGCCATCTCCTTTCGTATTTCCCGTCAAACTTGCATACGCCACAATGACCTTCATGAAGACCTCCTGAATAATGTGCGAAAAATGCAGCTACTCTCCTAAGAAGGAATATCAGCCCCGTTTAGATATCTAAATATTGAATGCCTTGAAATAAGGTCGCCATGTACAATCTGCCATCCCGCAGCTCTACGTCCGTTACCGGAAAGCCAAGCTTTACGGACAAAAGCGCGAACCGGTTCTGAATCATGCTGAGCCGGAACAGACCATGATCCGTGCACAAGTAGGTATCAATGCCAATCGATACAACGGAGAAAATAAACTTGCCGCTGAAGCGGACCCGATCGAACAGGCCCTTTTTATCCCCGACCAGCAGCTCTCCCTTCTCGCTTGCTCCAATCAGATGCCCCCGGAATACCGAAAGGCTTGTGACTGCCCGGTTCAGCTCGAACTCGGCCCATTCGTCCATAAACCGGTCATACAGCGCAATTCCGCTCTCATGGCCAACAACGAGATATTGGGGAAGGTTCATGAAGTCGAATACCTTTTTGCCCGGGCAGGCAAACTTTTGCCATTCGCCTCGCACTTCCGACCACAGCCCGTATTCGGTCGCCGCATAGCCGGTTCCGCCCAGGATGCGGTATTGGGAGCATGGGACTGCAAGTCCCGTGTCCACCCACTCCTCGTCCTCGTACAGGAATAACCCTTCGCTCGTGCAAGCATGCAAAATACCGCTCTGCAGCTGAAGCCGGTTCACGCTTGCCTGAGGCGGCAGCCCCGCCGCCAGCTTCGTCCACTCTCCGAACTCGTCAATCTCGTATACGCCGTAACCGACCGACGCGGCTATGATCGAATCTTGGCTGACCCGCACCGACGAAAAAGGGAACAGCATCCAGTTCCACGGCTTGCCTTCGTGACTGATCTGATCCGCCGTATTCCCCGGCTGACCATTCTGATTAAACCGACTTTCCTTCACATTTTTCAGCTCCAATGCTATGTAAGGCCTGCCCGCGCAGGCTTACTTGTTGTGTTCTTTCCGTTCATCTGCCTTATGAATGATGATGGACTCGACCTGCCACGGCTTCGATTCCCGTTCTTCGCTCTCCGTCTGACGGACCGGATGTATTTGCTTTTTCTTCTTCAAGACCATTTCATACAACAAACCCAACGTTAGAACCTCCCTTTGCACGAAGCCCGGACCTCTTTCCCGGTGGTGCGTGTACAGCTGCTGGCCATCCCATTGTTGATAATGATTATCAGTTTTGATACATACATGATAACCATTCTCAATGCCACTGTCAACCGTACCCAAGTCCTTAATCCTTCGCCTTCTTCTAAAGCTTTGGATTGCATGGTCAGCTGCGTGAAATTCGACACCAGTAGCAGCCATGCCATACCCGCATGACTGCTCTCGCTCGCAAATGTGCGTAATGTTACAAGGTATGCCTGCTCCCGCCAAAATATTAGTCTTGCTGACAAATTTTCCGTTCAACTTGTCAGACCGGCTTGTCACCGCCTTGCACTTTATGCAGCATATTTCACTCCTTTAAGCCGATTCCCCGTTCTACGTTGCACGAAATGCAGTAAATATCCCTTTTAACCCCCGGAAAGAGCCTATCTAAGCGAAATATCCTGCGTGTGATATATCGTACCGGCGGCGCGTCGTGGGATAGCGCGTTATGCGCTACATACGAAGTGATATTGCGGTGCTGTATGCGGGAATTCGAAATGCGGCCTGGCGGGGCGGCAAGTAAGCGCGCTGTATGCAGAGTGCGATATGTTATACACCTGACATGCGAAATGCGGCCTGGCGGGGTGGTCTACGGGTGACGTATAGATATAGATGTGCTGCATGCGGAGGCTTTCCTTCCCACAAATAAAAACGCCCGGCGGCTACGGCCGCCCGGGCGTCATTGCGTTCCACGCCGAAGCTAGGCGTCGAACGTTCTTAATCGTTTGATATCTTGAATCGGCGCTAGGCCGAACATTCTGGCATATTCCCGGCTGAATTGAGACGGGCTTTCGTAGCCTACCCGGAAGGCGACATCGGCGGCGTTCACGGGCTCGGATAATAATAAGCTGCGGGCGGCCTGCAAACGCAAATGCTTCTGGAACTGAATCGGGCTCATGGCCGTCACTTCCCTGAAATGCCTATATAGCGTGGGAACGCTCATGCTCGCGATTGCCGCAAGCTCGTCGATCCGGATTGATTTCTCGTAATTCGTCTTTATATGGTCGATGACCTCTTTAATCCGAAAGGCTCCTCCGCCTTCAATTGCCAGCTGCTCCAGGCTGCCCCCATGCTTGCTCTGCAGGACGCGGTACAGAATCTCTTTTATTAAAAGAGGCGCAAGCAGCGGAATATCATCCGGCCGTTCCAGCAGTTGCACGAGCCGATGGGTCGCATCCGTCAAGGAGCGTTCCATCCGGGCGATAAACAAGCCGCGTCTAGCATGCTCCTGTGGCCGGGGTTGTAGTCCCGATTCCTTCATAACGCCCAGAATTTGCTCAGGCGAGAACTCCAGCTTCAGGGCCAGATAAGGTTTATCGGCCGAAGCTTCAAGGATCTGGCTAATCACCGGCAGCTCGACGGAAGCCACAAGGTACTCGTCCGGGCTGTAAGGAAAACGCTCCTCTGCAAGCGACACTTCCTTCTTTCCTTGAAAGACAAAACAAATGGAACGACTATGAACGCCATGCGAGGGTTCCATCGGTTGATTTTGGCGAAATAAAAACAGGGAGGAAATCGGAGTCTCGTGGACGCCGTTTCGTTGTCCGGTAAAACGATCAATAAGCTCAGCGGTTGCCTTATAAAGCTCAAGCGTAGATTCAGCCATATCTTATCTTTCTCCTTGAACTGCCGATTAATGCTCCCATCATAATATACAAGCGGTGCATGAGCAAATGCGAGTGATAAGATCAGGCAAGCTTATGAGATGATCGTGATACCGGCTCCCGATTCAGCTGTTGCATAATGAAGGAGCTCGAGCTAGACCAGCTACGATCCCACAACCATCCATTGGAGGAGATATATAATGTTAACCCCGCAAGCACCTATCGGCTCTGGATTCGGAGCTTCGTCAACTGCCGCCGAAGTCATTAAAGGCATCGATTTGACCGGTAAAATCGTTATGGTCACAGGCGGCTATGCCGGTATCGGATTGGAAACCGTCCGCGCATTCCGTTCCGCCGGCGCCAAAGTTATCGTGCCTGCCCGCGATATGGCGAAGGCGAAAGCCGCTCTCGCCGACATGCCTGACGTCCTGCTGGATACAATGGACCTGCTGAATCCTGCTTCGATCGATGCGTTTGCAGAGCGGTTCCTTAGCCAATTCGATAAGCTTCATATTCTCGTCAACAATGCGGGCATTATGGCCGTGCCGCTGACGCGCGACGAACGGGGCTATGAATCCCAATTCGCGGCCAATCATCTTGGCCATTTCCAGCTTGCATGCCGTCTGTGGCCAGCACTTGTCCGCGCGGAAGGAGCTCGCGTCGTTGCGCTCTCCTCTTTCGCTCATCGGCGTGCGGGTATCGACTTCAACGACTTGAACTTTGAAAGACGCGAGTACGATACCTGGGCGGCTTACGGACAATCCAAAACCGCAAATGCCTTATTCGCGGTCGCGCTTGACTCCATCGGCAAAAGCCATGGCGTACGCGCCTTCTCCGTCCATCCGGGCGGTATCGCAACCGATCTGCAGCGCCACTTGTCGCAAGCGCAGCTCGACTCCTTGGACATGTTCGACAAGTCGGGCAAGCCGATCATCAATCCGGAAAACAACCGGAAGACTCCTGAGCAGGGTGCGGCAACGAGCGTCTGGTGCGCAACCAGCCCTAAGCTGGAGGGAATTGGCGGCGTCTATTGCGCGGACTGCGAAATCGCTGTCGCGCTGCCAAGCGACGACTCGACCGAAATGCACGGCATACGCCCCCGCGCAACCGACCAAGTTGCCGCCGGCCGTTTGTGGCAGCTCAGCGAGCAGCTTACAGGTGTTAAACTTGATCTAAAATAAGATAAGAAAAGAGGCTGTCTCCATGAATGGGAGACAGCCTCTTCTATATTCCTACCAGCGGTACGTGCCGACGGTTCCGGCGGGAAGCGTCGCAACGAACTGTTTGCCGTCGCAAAGCACGCGGAACGGCTGTTCCACTTCCGTCTGATTGATAACGACCATAACAAGCTTGCCGTCCGGATTGCGGAACGCCACATTGGTTACCGTCTCCGGCGACCCGTAAGTGCTGCCGATCCGGTAAGCGCCGCGCTCGACAAAGCGGGAATATTGCGCAAGCAGGTTAAACTCCGGCGTACGCCAGAACCGGCTTGGCTCATCCGCATCCTGCACAAGCATCGTTGGGCCGGGCTGCCCCAGCCATTGATGCGTGCCGATCTTGCTGTCGAGCATCGTTACCCAAGCGTTATAGCTGCTGGCATAGTTGCGGAAATATTGCGCCATCCGGTCTGCGCCGGCCGTTCCCCACAGGGAACGCTCCGTCAAATAAATCGGCTTCTCCGGATAAGCCGCATGAATCTCGCTCATCACTTCCGGCGAACCGTCATAGTCATGGAGCGCGATGCCGTCAACCGCCGCATAGCCTTCCGAATCATTCAGTATAGGCGTGACATAACCCATCGCATCCTCAAAGTTGTGATCAAAGATCCAAAGCTCCGTTGCCAGACCATGCTCCTCGAACTCGCGCTTCAGGGCAAGCGCCAGCTCGCGCTGACGTTCAGGCGACATGTAGCAGCTTGGATAGTCGGTCTCGAGCAGCGGCTCGTTTTGCAGCGTCATCGCGCAGACCGGAATGCCATGCTCCCCGTATGCCTGAATAGCCATGCGGTAATATCTCGCCAGCGCTTCCGTGTACTCGGCGCCTTCCTTCAGGCTTCCCCGCTTCAGATCGCCGTTAGTCTTCATCCAGGCCGGCGGGCTCCAAGGCGAAGCGAAAATTTTTGCATCCGGCACGGCCTTTAGCAGTCTCTGTACCGTTTCGAAGATCGACAGATCGATATCCTTCTGCACGCTGAAATGCTTCAGTTCGAAATCGGTCTCTCCCTCGGGAAGATCGTTATACGTATAGAACGGCTGCGCGGTGAAATCCGAGGTCCCGATCGTAATCCGGAACAGATTAAAGCCCAGACCCTGCTCCTTGTCCGCCAGCTGCTGAATAAAGCTCGCCTGCGAAGCAGCGTCCATCTTCAATAGATTGTTGATCGTTGTCTCTTCCACCGAAGTCCCGATACCCAGCATCTGTTGGTACGTATGTGCAGGCGTAACTAGAATCGTCGTTTGATCCGAGACGGAAGGAGCGGTTAATGCCAGCTTCGGCTGGCCGCTTAACGCATAAGCCGGGTCCGTTGGCCCTTCAAACCAGCGCGTGTTCCCCGGGGTCAATTCCGAGCTAAGCCATACTTCAACTTCTTTTGTCGATACTGCCGTTTTGAGTATTGCAGACAATTGCATCTCCTCCTCTATCCCACTTTGTTTTGTTATTTGCTATTAGCCGTTCCCGGCCATACAAACGTAGCCACCGCGCCTGCCGGCATCGTGTAAGCAAACGATTTGCCGCCGAGCTTAACTTTCAATTCTTTGTCTTCGCTTGCCGCATTCAGCGCAACCAGTACGATGCTGCCGTCCGGATTTTTGAAGGCGACCTGCTCGATCTCCCCGCTTACCGACTCGCCGGATTCAATGCGGTATGCACCGGATTTCACGAATTTGCTCGCATGGCCGAACGAATAGTACTCCGAGTTAAACGTCACATCGCCGGAGCCCTGATTAATCGTTACGACGCCCATGCAATCCTTGCAGCCGCCGATCGTTGGCCCATAATTCTCGTCGAGCGCAAGATTCCATTTCAAGACTACCTTCGACCAGTTGCGGGTTGCGCCGATAATCAGGTTCTCCATATCCCATTTCAGGTTGCCGCCGAAGTCCGTTGACCAAGCCCCGCCGCTGCTTTCGGTGAAATAGAGATTTTTATCCGGATAAGCTTCATGCACCTGTGCCTGATTGCCAACCTCGCCGGCATAGCCGTGGAAAGCCGTTCCGTCTACGTATTTCGAGGCATCCGGATCGTTCAGAATGGTTAGCGGATAATACGGCTCATCCCAGTTATGATCCCAAACGACGATCTTGGACTTGATGTTGTTCTTCTCAAACGCAGGACCAACAAAGTTCTTGATCAGTTCGGCCTGCTCGACCGGCTCCATCCGCATGCCCGGATAATCCTCCGGCGTATAATGAGGCTCGTTCTGAAGCGTGATCGCGTCAAAAGGTACGCCTTCCGCTTCGTAGCCCTGAATCATTTTGACAAAATAATTCGCAAACGGCTCATAAGCATCCGGCTTCAGGCTGCCCCCGATCACGGAGTCGGTTGTCTTCATCCAGCCCGGAGCGCTCCATGGGCTACCCATCAGCTTCAGATCCGGGTTGATCTTAAGCGCCTGTTGAAGCGTCGGAATGATGTACTCCTTATCGTGATCAATCGAGAAATTCTTCAGCTCCGGATCGTTTTGACCGGAAGGCATATCGTCGAAGGTATAGTTCTTCACGGCGAAATCCGATGCCCCAAGCGGAACGCGCATATAGCTGATGCCAATTCCCTTCTCATGGTCGAACAGCTTATTCATCAGTTCTTCCCGCTGTGAATCGTTCAGCTTATTGGCAATCAGCCAAGCCGAGGAATCCGTCAACGAAGCGCCAAAGCCGTCCATCTGCTGGTAGACCTTCCGGTCATCGATCGTAATGACATTTTCTTCGGAATCCTTGGCCTTCGTCAGCTTCAGGCTTTCCTCCTGCTGCAGCAGCTTGCTCTTGTCGGGAGTCGTCAGCCACACCTGAACCTGCCCGGCAGCAGAGCTTGAGCTGCCTGAATGGCCACCGCTGCAGGACGTGGCCAGCAATGCTGCCAGCAAGACGGGAAGCATAACGGTGCTAAACCTTCTCATTCGCCGCTCCCTCCAGCTTTTGGCCCAAGCCGCCTTTATGACGGGTAATTGCGCCGTAATCGCGGCGGATGAGCGGTGCAACCGGCTTCTCCGTGCCGCGGTCCATATGGATAATGCCAAACGTATCGATCCAGTTGTTGTGGTTCACGTACCAGTCGTACATAATCCAGAAGTCGATGCCGGCTACGTAGCCGTCCGGATTGTCCTCTCCCTCCGCACTCAGGGTCCCCTTCTCCATCAAGGCGCGAAGAGTTTCTTCATAAGTAAGGACCTGCTCGCCTTCCATGCCGCCGGAGGACCAATGGCCGAACTCGGTATTAAGGATGGGTTTATCCGGGAAGATACGGTTTGCTTCCTCCAGGAACTGCCGTGTCCCTTCGTAATACGTCCCGCCATGGAAAATACCAAAGTACATCGTCCAGGCGGCTACATCCAGCGGTGCCATCGACGGATCATGCGGACCCGGCTGGTCGGCGGCAGAGCTTTGCGTCAGAAGCCGGCCGTCGTTGTAATTCTCTCTTAAGTCACGGACAAGGCGTTCGTTATAAGCGAGGCGAAGCCATACGTCCTTGGATTCGTTTTGCGTACTCCACATAAGCACGGACGGACGGTTATACTGCGAGAACACCATCTCGCGCCACATTTGATCGGCAAGACGCTTCTCATCCTGCGCTTCGTAATGCTCGGTCTCGAACTGCCAGAGCGGAATCTCGCTCATCGCCATAAAGCCCATCCGGTCAAGCAGCAGATACGTGTACACATGGTTCGGATAATGTCCGGTTCTAACCATATTCACGTTCAGTGCGCGGATCTGCTCGAGATCCGTGCGAATCCGGTCCCAAGCCGCCGTGCGTCCGGTATCCGGCCATTCCTCGTGACGGGCAATGCCGGCCATAAAGACGGATTGCTCATTGAGCAGAATTCGGGTCTTATCCGTCCGTACCGTCCGAATGCCGAATTGCGTGCTGAACGAGTCCTGCGCCAGAGTCGCGGATCCTGCCGCTGTCAGCCGGAAGGTCGCGACATACAAATATGGCTGCCAGACCGACCACAGCTTAGGATCCCGTACAGTCACTTCGAATTGCACAACCTTCACTTCATCCGGCTGCAAGGCGAGCTCCGTGCGCATCGGTTTATCCGTTACGGCCGGTACGCCAATCAGCGAGGAAGCCAGCGGGGATTGCAGGAAGTTAGGCGATTCCGGGTCTGCCTCGAGCAGACTGCCTTCCAGTCCTACCTGAACCGCATCATTGCCGCGGTTATGCAGCACGACCTTCACGTCCAGCTTGCCGTGCACATCAAGCGGAACGATATCCGCCCGGACGATCGCGGCCTGAGGAGTGATTTCAATATAGAGATCATGAATAATGCCCGTATAATTGAAGAAATCCGTTCCCGCTACGGCCGGAATCGTATCCTTCCGGCTTCCCCATGGCGGGTTGTCGACTCGGATGCGGATCTCATTGTCTCCCGTGCGCAAATAGGCCGTTAGATCAAAGGCAAACGGAGTAAATCCGCCCTCATGGCAGCCTACCCATTCCCCGTTGATCCAAATATCCGCTACATAGCTGATGCCAAGCGATTTGAGCGTGTAAGCATAACCTTCATTTTTGCTTGCAATGGTGAATGCTCTGCGGTACCAGACGCCGTCCTCATACGTCTCCGCCGCATTCGTTTCAGGCAAGCCGCTCAGCTTGTTCTCCGGCGAAGGAACGGTATGCGGCTGCCACAGCTCGTTTGTTGTACCGCGGACATATTCCCCTTCCCGGCTCTCCAGCTCCGTCAGCCAGCTCTCGCTGCGGTCCGCCATCGAGAAATCGTGATCCATCGACAGGCGGCGCTTCTGCCACTCGCCGTTCAACGTGATCTTGCCTCTTGTCTGAGGCTCGAAGGAAGGTACCGGAATACCGTTCTGAAACGGGACATTTACGCCATTCACTTTTTCCAGCGTTAAGGTTGTCTTCAGCATGATGTCTCTCCTGTCTCTCTTTAATGAAGTGAAATAAAAAAGGAAGATGAGGACGAATGCGTACGCCGATCCCTTACGCACAGGTCACACATCCCCCTTGGTCATGCAAAACCTATTATTTTATTCCTTGCGCGTCAAACGATTTGTTCGCTTGCTCTTGCACGTATTTCAGTACATCGTTCACGCCGGCTGCTTCCAGCTGCTTGCGGTAAGTCGCGAGCGCCTTATCCACGTCTGGAACAAGACCCATCATCAGAGGCATGCCGTATTGCTGAATAACCGAGTTAACGGCTGCTTGCTGCGATTTCACAGGAGCATAGTCCATGATAACTTGCGCGAAGATGTTTGGTTTGCTTTGCGATTTGAACTCTTCAAGCAGAGCGTCGAAGCCTTCCCAGCCGCCGGCTTGCTTCACGCGTTCCATCGATTCCACGCGGTAGCCCCAGCTTGCGATACCATAGCCTTTGAAGTCTTTTGCATCTACACCCGCAGGAGGCGTAACGATATGCTTGCCGTCTGCATCCATCGAGTAGTCCGTGCCTTCAAGGCCATAGCTCATGAGATCATAGTACTTCGGATCGCTGCGCAGCTTGTCGAGAACCATCAGGGAACGCTCTGCGTTAGGCGCGCTCTTCGGAATAGCCATTGCATTGTTAACCGACAATGTTGGCATCGTCAGGTTGTGGAAACGGCTGAACGGGAAGTAGCCAAGCTTGATATCCGGATTTGATTTTTCCATACCTACGATGAAGCCGCCTGCACCTGGAGCATTACGCCAGTACACGGCACCTTGACCGGTTTTGATTGCGTCGCCGGCTTCTTTTTGATCAGACAGAGTATCGGATTTCCAGAAGCCCTTCTCCGACCAAGTCTTCATCTTCTTCACCCACTCTTCAAACTCCGGAGTGAACGGATAAGCTACGATGTCGCGCGGAGTGTCATACGATTTCGCTACGATTACGCCGCTGTCGCCGCCGATTTGCTGGTAGCCTTCGAATGCTTTGAACATCGTGAATACTTCGTTGTAAGCTTTGCCGTTAATCGGCGTGATGCCTTTGGCTTTCTTCACGCCTTCCAGGTAAGCCTCGATGGAGTCAACGTCCTTGATCTCCGGAAGACCAAGCTCTTGTCTCCAGTCGTCACGGTACACAAGGCCGTCCGGCGTGTATTCCGGATAAGTTGCTGGAACCGCGTAGATTTTGTCGTTAACCGTAGCTTCCTTCCAGTCCTGCTCCGATACGCTGCTCCAAGTTGTAGGAGCGTACGTTGGCAAGAGGTCGTTCAGAGGCATAAAGGCGCCTTGGTTTGCGAATTTATAAAAGTCCGCCCATGAGGAGGCGAAGATCATATCCACTTTCTCGCCGGAAGCAAGCAGCAGGTTATATTTGGTCTGCCAGTCCGTCCACGTCGTGAAGTTCAGCTTAACGGTCGTATTCAAGTCTTTCTCAAGCATTTTGTTCCATTCCGCAACAACTTTCTCCTGATCCGGAGCCGGATCGCCGAGCAGGTACCAAGTCAATTGAACCTTTTTCGAAGTGTCCGGAGTTTTTGCATCCGTGCCTGTGTTCGAGCTTGCTTCCGTACCCGGATTCGCGCTTGCATTCGAGGATTTGTTCGAATTGTTGTTATTGTCGGAACCGCAGGCTGCAAGCATACTTGCCATAATAGCCGTTGAAACGAGCACAGTGCCCATTGTTTTTATCTTTCTTTTCATGCTTGATGACTCCTCCTTTTATTTAGTGAACCTATATGTTAGCCGGCCTTGGGGCCGGTTCTAACCTTTCACGGCGCCGATCGTCAGCCCTTTTACGAAGAAGCGCTGAACGAACGGGTACAAGAATACGATAGGACCGGTCGCGATAACGGCTGCGGCCATCTTGAGCGTCTCGGCCGGAGGCTGGAACGTAGGAGACAGGTTGCCTGCCACGTTTGTCTTCAGGACGGCTGCGCTTGCGAGAATCTTGTACAGCAGGAACTGCAGCGGATAATGGGATTCGCTTGTAATGAACAGATTCGCCATGAACCAGTCGTTCCAGTAGCCAAGCGCCATAAACAGGCCGATTGTGGCAAGACCGGGACCGGAAAGCGGCAGGATCAGTCTCAGATAGATCGTAAATTCGCCCGCGCCGTCAATTTTGGCCGATTCAACGATGGAATCCGGAATCGACTTCATGAAGTTTTTCATGAGAATGATGTTCCATGCGCTCAGAAGCGTCGGCACGATAAGCGCCATATAGGTATCTTTTAAATCAAGGTGCTTCGTAATCAGGATGTACCAAGGAATCAGACCGCCGCTGAACAGCGTCGTGAAGTAGATGAAGAACGACAGCTGATCGCGGTATTTGAAATCTTTGCGGGACAGAACGAAGCCCGCCATGGAAGTCAGGAACAAGCCAACTGCCGTACCGACAACCGTAATAAAGATCGTTACTTTGTAGCCGTCGAAAATTTGCTTCGGATTACTGAATGCGGCTTTGTAAGCATCCAGGGAGAAGGTCTCCGGAATAAGGCTGAAGCCTTTCGATATAATCTGGATCTCCGGCGTAAACGAGCCGGAGACGATAAGCAGGAACGGCAGCAGGCACAGCACGGTCAGGATGGTGATCAACACGTAACCCATGATGTTAAAGACGATTGTTGCTCTTTCCATTTTAATTTTCATGTCGATTCCCTCCTTAGAACAGTGCGTAGTCCTTCTGCACTTTCCGAATGATATAGTTAACCAAGATAATTAACACGAAGCCAAAGAGCGATTGATAAAGACCGGCTGCCGTACCCATGCCGATATCGAAGTTAACCGCAAGCGAGCGGTATACGTACGTATCGATAATGTCGGTCGAGTTGTAAAGCATGCCGTTGTTGCCGATGATTTGATAGAACAGATCGAACTGCCCTTTCAGAATGCCGCCGAGGCTGAGCAGGATCAGCAGGATAAACGTTGGCACAAGCAGAGGAAGCGTAATATGCCTAACCCGCTTGAAGATGTTTGCTCCATCGATCTTGGCTGCTTCGTGGTACTCATCGCTGACGCTCATAATCGCCGCCAGATAGATAACCGTACCGTAGCCAAGCCCTTTCCATACATGGAAGAAGACGATGATGTATTTCCACGGCGCCGTATGCAGGTAGAAGTCGTAAGGCTGCAAACCAAGCGACGTCAGCATCGTGTTCACAACGCCCGCATTCGAGAAAAGGTTAAATACGAAAGCGCCTACAAGGACGAACGAAACGAAAAACGGCAGGAACATGATGGACTGCGTCGATTTCTTGAACCATTTACCCGGCAGCTCGCTTAGGAAAATCGCGCAAGCCAGCTGCAGGACGTTGCTGATAATAATGAAGGCGATGTTGTAGAGCACCGTATTTTTCGTCAGGTTCCACAATACCCCCGAGTTGAACAGGAATTCGAAGTTCTTGAATCCGATGAACTCTCCCCCGAACAACCCGCCGTCAAAGCTGAACCGGGTGAACGCGTAGTAGACCCCCACCATCGGAACGTAGGCAAAGACAATAAAGAATAACAAGGCAGGCGCAATCATGAGGAACAAAATTCGATTCCGTACGAGCTCCTGGAAAAAACCTTTCATACCGGCATTCCTCCGTGACTTCAAAATAAGCTGAATGAATTTAAAATGTAATCGATTTCTTTCCTCTGCAAAAAAAGAGGCCTTACTGCGAAGCTTCGCTGCTCTTCACGGGATTTCTGTCGAACATGGACGATTCCCGGATCAGCAGCTTGGACTCGACCTTGAAGGTTCGTTTGTCCTTGAATTCATTGTTGTTCATCTGGTCAATCAGCTTCTCCGCGAGCAGCGCCCCCATCGTGTATTTGGGCTGATCAACCGTGCTGAGACGAGGCACAATGTACTTCGTAAGCCTGATATTATCGACGCCTACAATCGCCAGCTGCTGCGGTACCTGTATCGATAATTGCTTGCAGGCTTTGTACACGCCTAAGGCCATCTCGTCGTTAGCCGTAAAAATCGCGGTAAAGTCATCGTTCTTCTCGCGCAGCCTCATAAAGCTGAGGTAACCGCCGTCTTCATTGAAATCTCCGTTGTCGATGAGATCCGGCACGAAGGGCATCCCTGCGTCTCGAAGCGCTTTCATGTAACCTTCAAGACGTTCGTAGCTGTCGATGGCATCCGCGTATCCGCTCAGGAACGCGATCTTCTCATGCCCCTGCCCGATTAGATGATTCACAACGTCCCTGGCGATCTTCACGTTATCGGTGAAGGCGCAAGGAATTTGTTCGTGGTCGATATTTCTCCCGATTACGCCAATACTGTAGCCATCCTCCACCAAAGCGATGAGCTCCTTGTTAGTCATCTCGGGGGTAACGAAGATCATGGCGTCAACGGTTCTGTTCTGCAGCAGGGAAACATATTCGAGCTCCTTCTGCTTCTTGTTCTGCGCATCGCAGATAATGACGTTGTAATCGAGAGAGTTTGCCATATTCTCGATGCCTTTAATGATCTCCGCGAAATAAGAAACTTCGATGTCCGCGACAACAACGCCAATCTTCATTGTTTTCCTGGACCGCAGGTTCTTGGCCATGGCATTCGGCGTGTAATTCATCTCCTGAATGGCCTCGAGCACCCGCTTCTTCGTTTTCTCGCTTACTAGCTCGCTTCGATTCAACACTCTTGAAACCGTGGCTACGGACACTTTTGCGCGATTCGCTACGTCAATGATCTTACTCTCGTTCATTGCATCACTTTCTTTTTGCCTGACTTTTATACACCGATATTAGCACGTGCTGAAATCGATTTCAATAACATTTTTCGAAGTTTGTCCGGATTTTTTTAGAAAACCCTCATAAACCGCGTAGTTATGGGCTTTCTCTTGTTTTCTTGGATGTTGACGTAAATCAAATCTTTGTGAAATCGATAACAAAGTAGAGAGGGAATTCGCTCGTTTTCTGAAAATAAGCCTAAGTTTCGCTGATTTTTGCGTTTCGATTACATTTCGTAACGCATTCTAGCGTATGTCACTCCTGATACAGCACGCAGTACGCTAAAATGCACGAGCCCAGCATAATTAGCCTGCTGGGCAGCTTTTGATGCGCCATTTAGCCAAGTAACTAGAGTTAGTTGAAGTGCCGCCGCGCTTACGTTGCATGAAATGCACCATATTGGTGGAAATACACCAGGTAGCTCGATATATCCTGCACGGAATGCAGGATATCTGAGAAAAGCAGCTCTAACGAGCCCATTTAGGCGCATTATCCTGCATTCTGAGCAGCATATTTCGCCCATGCTGCCCGAAATGGGCATATACACTGCACTTTAGGCAGCATATATAACGGTCCAGCTGCCTGCTGGCACGAAAGCGTACGAACCAAGTAACTCTAGTTAGTTAAAGTGACGCCGCGCGCCTACGTTGCACGAAATGCATCATATTGGTGCGATTAGACCAAGTATCTAGACATATCCTGCATGGAATGCAGGATATCCGAGAAAAGCAGCTCCAACGAGCCCATTTAGGCGCATTATCCTGCATTCTGAGCAGCATATTCCACCCATGCTGCCCAAAATGGGCATTTACGCTGCACTTTAGGCAGCATATAGATCGGTCCAGCTGCCAGCTGGCACGTACGCGTACGAACCAAGTAACTAGAGTTAGTTAAAGTGCCGCCGCGCGCTTACGTTGCATGAAATGCACCATATTGGTGGAAATACACCAGGTAACTCGATATATCCTGCACGGAATGCAGGATATCATAGAAAAGTAGTCCCAACGAGCCCATTTAGGCGCATTATCCTGCATTCTGAGCAGCATATTTCGCCCATGCTGCCCGAAATGGGCATTTACGCTGCACTTTGGGCAGCATATAGATCGGTCCAGCAGCCTGCTAGTGCATACACGTCGAACCAAGTAACTAGAGATAGTTGAATTGCCGCCGCGCGCCTACGTTGCACGAAATGCACCATATTGGTGCGATTAGATCAGGTAACTCGATATATCCTGCATGGAATGCAGGATATCCGAGAAAAGCAGCTCCAACGAGCCCATTTAGGCGCATTATCCTGCATTCTGAGCAGCATATTCCACCCATGCTGCCTGAAATGGGCATTTACGCTGCACTTTAGGCAGCATATATAACGGTCCAGCTGCCTGCTGGCACGAAAGCGTACGAACCAAGTAACTCTAGTTAGTTAAAGTGCTCCACCATTAACGGGCGTCTGCGACCCCGCAAGGTTACAGCTCTAACCAGACAACAAAAAAGCTGCCAAATGGCAGCTTCCACGTTCAAGAACGATGGCGGGCCAGCCAGCCAAAGTTCTCCTACCCTCTATTCGGTTCCCTTTATTAGCGCTTAAAGCTGGATGATTCCCTTTTGATCAGCTTGGACTCTATCACGTACTTTTTCTGCGCGCTTTGTTCGTTTCCGTTCATCTGGGCGATCAGCTTCTCGGTGAGATGGGCGCCCATCTCGTATTTCGGCTGCTCCACCGTGCTGAGGGACGGCAGCAAATATTCCGTGATCCGGTTATTGTCGACGCCAACGACCGCCATGTCCTCCGGAATGCGGATCCCCCTCTCCCGGCAGGCCCGGTATACCCCTAGAGCCATTTCGTCATTCGCGCAATAGACCGCCGTAAACGATTGATTGCGCTCAAGCAGACGGCTGAACGCCTGATAACCCCCGGTCTCCTCGAAGTCGCCATTGTCTATCAAGGTAGGCAGGAACGGAATCTTCCCTTCCTTAAGAGCCTTCATGTAGCCTTCCATCCGCTCATAGTTCTCGAGGGAATCGGAATAACCGCCGATGTAGGCAATTTGCTGGTGACCCTGCTCAACCAGATGCCGCACCGCCTCATGCGAGAACTTTACGTTATCCGTCTTGCAGCTGAGTATATTCTCGTGTACGACTGCCCGTCCAACGACGCCAATGACATAACCCTTCTGCACGTAATCGTTGATGGTATCGTCGCTGACGCGCGGTGTAACGAGAATCATGCCGTCCACCGTCTTGTCCGGCAAGAGTCCCAGGTACTCCAACTCCTTCTCGATTTGGTTATCCGAGTCGCAAATGAGCACTTTATATTTATGCGCGTACGCCTTGTTCTCAATTCCTTTAATAATCTCGGAGAAATAAGAGACGTTAATATCCGGAACGATAATGCCTAGCGTCATCGTCCGCTGGGAACGCAGATGCTTGGCTGCCGCATTCGGATGGTAATCCATCTCCTCGATTGCTTTGAGAACCTTTATTTTCGTTTTCTCCGATACAAGACTGCTCTCGTTCAGCACACGCGATACCGTAGCGGCGGATACGCCTGCCCGCTTCGCAACATCCACTATTTTTTTGTCCACGATATGATCCCTTACCGTAACGTTTTTTCTAATTATATGGGTAAATTCTAGCAAGTTCAATACAACCGCACGCTATAAATAGTCCTTTGGAGCAAAAAGAAAACCTCTGTCATACGGACAGAGGCTAGGCTTACAGCTGAAGCCGCAGCTTGATCACAATTTGATCCTGCTGGAACTCCATATTGCCTATCGCAATCAGGCTGGGAAGCTCAATCGGGACAACGATCCGGTCAAGCCGGTCCTTCCCCAGATCATAATTCTTCACGGTCAAAGACAAGGGCTCGAAAGTCAGATTCGGCGCCTGCCAGCTCATTTTGTAAGTAGCAAGCATGCCTACCGGCAAAAAATCGCGATAAGTCATATTCAGATGAGCAATCAGCCTGTCGCCGTTCACCTCAAAACGCGCACCGTCCAAGGTCATATCCGGAGGAAGCGACGCGGGGCTGCTTTGCAGCTGGCTTTTGATCAGATTGTTCACATCCGATTCCGACAAAACGATTTCGGGCTTCAGATTGGCAACCATCTCAACCGCTTTATCCTTTATGGAGACCGGATCATAAGATAAATCGAGCTTTTCGTCGGGAGCAACATAGGATTTGAGCCACAAGCCCCCGCCTGCGGCAATGGCAGCAAGCAGCACCACGATAACGATCAGCCATTTCAGCCAGCGGAACATTTTGTCTACCTCCTTTTCGCCTACATAACAACAAAGATAATGCTATAATGAATCATCAGTGTTTGTCGAATCGCGACTATTAACGAGGTGACTTTTATATTATGGAATTCCAATCATCCTATTCCTCCAAGATCGGACTTGAAGATATCGTTCATGCGCAAATGCATCTGAAGGATGTCATTACCCGCACGCCCCTGCAATATAACCGCGTTCTCTCCGAGCGCTATGGCTGTAACGTATACCTGAAGCGCGAGGATCTCCAGATCGTCCGTTCGTTCAAAATCCGCGGCGCTTACCATCTCATGCGCTCCCTGCCGCCGGAGCGTCTTGCCGTTGGCGTTGTCTGCGCAAGCGCAGGCAATCATGCCCAAGGGGTGGCATACTCCTGTCAGGCGCTTGGCGTACAAGGCAAAATCTATATGCCAAGCACGACGCCTCGTCAAAAGGTGAATCAAGTCAATTTCTTCGGCGGCGACTTTGTCGAAGTGATCTTGACCGGAGATACGTTTGACGATGCATATGCGGAAGCGGTAGCCGAATGCGAACGCGCCGGCATGGCTTTCATCCATCCGTTTGATGATCCAAAGATCATCGCGGGCAACGGAACCGTTGGTCAAGAGCTCATGGAAGCAGCCGAGACGGTGCCGGACTATGTGCTAGCATCCGTTGGCGGAGGCGGCCTGGTAGCAGGCATTGCTTCTTACGTGAAAACAGTTTCCCCTCAGACGAAGGTTATCGGCGTGGAGCCGGAAGGCGCACCATCGCTTCGCGTCTCCTTGGATGCCGGAGAAGTGACGCCGCTTGAGCACATCGACAAATTCGTGGACGGTGCCGCCGTCAAACGGATCGGCGATCTGACCTTCTCGATCTGCCGCGAGCTTCTCGATGACGTACGAACCATTCCGGAGGGCAAGATCTGTACCACCCTTCTTGATCTGTACAACGAGAACGCGATTGTCGCGGAGCCTGCGGGCGCTTTGCCGATTGCCGCACTCGACATGCTGCGCGACGAAATCGCGGGCAAATCGGTAGTTTGCGTCATCAGCGGCGGCAACAACGACGTCGACCGGATGCAGGAAATCAAAGAGCGCTCGCTCATCTATGAAGGACTGAAGCATTATTTCATGCTTAGCTTTCCACAGCGAGCAGGAGCGCTCCGAGAATTTCTCGATGATGTCCTTGGACCAAATGACGACATTACCCGATTCGAATATACGAAGAAGCATAATAAAGACAATGGGCCGGCCCTTGTCGGCATTGAGCTCAAGCAGCGCGAGGACTACGCGGCGCTTATCGGGCGGATGCAGAAGAAAGGCTTCCAGTTCGTCGAGCTGAACAAAGACCCTGTCCTCTTTAATCTTTTGATCTAATCAATAATAGGCTTTATACGGCGCGCCGACGGCTTACCGCTTGCTGAACTTTTACCAAGCGTAGGCTTTCGGCGCGTCTCCGCCTGGACCCGGGAAAATCTCGTCGATCCGCTTCAGCGTAGACTCGTCGAGCGTCAGCTCAACCGCGCGCAGCGAACGCTCGAATTGCTCCAGCGTACGCACGCCGATAATCGGTGCCGTAACGGCAGGGTTCGCGAGCAGCCATGCCAGCGATACCAGATCCTCCGGCGCTCCCAGCTCATCGCATAACGCCCCGTAAGCGTCCAGCTGCGGCTTCACCTGCGCGAAGCGCTCGTTTCTCTCGCCGCTTCTGCGGCCGGCTCCACCGTGGCGGTGACTGCCGGACAGCAGACCTCCGTCCAGCGGACTCCACGGGATAACGCCAAGACCAAGCGCCTTCGAAGCCGGAAGCACTTCCAGCTCAGGGAGACGGCAAAGCAAATTGTATTTATGCTGTTCGGAGACAAGACCAAGCGCACCTCTCGCCTTGGCTTCCCCTTGCGCCACCGCGATATCCCAGCCTGCAAAGTTGCTCGACCCTACGTAGCCGATTTTACCCTGGTGCACAGCCGTCTCGAAAGCCCCCCACAACTCGTTCCAATTCACGTTGCGGTCAACGTGATGCATCTGGTACAGCTCGATATGATCCGTTTGGAGACGGCGCAGCGAACCTTCCAGATGGCGGCGAATTTTATAGGCGGAAAGACCTGCTTCGCGGTTCGGACCGTCATAAGGATCATGCATGTCGCCGTATACTTTGGTAGCGAGCACTGTTTTCTCGCGGCGTCCTCCGCCTTGCGCGAACCAGCGTCCCATAATTTCTTCCGTGCGGCCGGAGTTCTCGCCCCAACCGTAAATATTCGCGGTATCAAAAAAATTAATGCCTGCGTCAAGCGCCGCATCCATAATGCGGAATGCTTCCTTCTCGTCCGTATCAACGCCAAAATTCATCGTTCCCAAGCAAAGCCGGCTTACACGAAGGCCGGATTGGCCCAGATAAGTGTACTTCATCTCCCGATTCACTCCCACTTTGTGAGTTTTCCCTGCTGCGCGTGCGGCAACCCAAGGAAAATCTCAGATTAAATTTTGGATACATGTCCCATTATACAAAATTAACATGAGGGAACCAACATGATCACAATGCGTTGACATTGTTCCGCTATACTTGCGGCAGGAGGTGTGCATCTATTGGTTCGTGCTAATAACGGCTATCAGCCTAAGGTGCTGATTTTGTATGCTTCGTATGGGGAAGGCCATTTGCAGGCCGCCAAAGCGATCCGCGACGCGCTGGAAGAGGCGGGCAATAACCGCACCGTCATGGTCGATCTGATGGCCGAGTCTCACCCTTGGCTGAACGAGATGACTAGACGGGTGTATTTGAAAAGCTATACGCATATCCCTCATTTGTACGGCTGGGTCTACGATATGACTCGGCCCATGAAGCATAACTCCCTGTTCGGCGGCTTCCTTCACTCCTTCGGCCGCGACAAGATCAAGAAGCTGCTGCAAAAAGAACAACCCGACGCGGTGATACATACCTTTCCTTTCTTCGCGCTGCCTGCCCTTCACCGCCGCCGGCTCAGCAAGACGATCCATCCCGGAGCTACTATCCCTACCTACACGGTAGTTACCGATTTTGATTTGCACCGCCGCTGGGTACATCCGGGTATCGGCCGTTATTTTGTCGCTACCGACGATCTGAAGCAGGAGCTGGGCTCGCTTGGCATTCATCCCGGTCGCGTATCCGTTACCGGCATACCGCTTGGGCGAGGCTTTCAGAGCAGCCTTACTCCTTCCTTTGAGCTATTCGAAAAATACGGACTCCACCCCGAGCAGCCCGTCATTCTTCTTATGCCTGGCGCGCAAGGCGTCATGCCGGATTGCGATGAGCTATGCCGCCTTCTCCTTGAACAACATCCACGCGCGCAAATTGCGCTTGTCTGCGGGCGTAATAGCCTGCTGAGAACTTCAATAGCCGACCAATTCAGATATCATCCTTCAGCGGACCGCCTACATTTGTTCGGCTTTGTGGATCAGGTTCATGAGCTGATGTCTCTTGCAACCTGTCTCGTGTCCAAACCGGGCGGAGTTACGCTTGCCGAAGCGATATGGGCCGGTCTGCCGCTCTTCCTTTACAGGCCTGTTCCCGGCCAAGAGAAAAAGAATGCCCGTTATCTGCAATCCAAAGGAGCTGCCACCATCAGTTATAACCCCGAAGGACTGGCGGCAAGCATTATAGAGCTTATCCGTAATCCCGATCAGTTGAAGCGCAGCAAAATAGCTGTACAGCGTCTCCAGACGGAGGAGGCGGCAGCAGGCAGCATTGCCCATCATATTTTGCAGGAATGCGGTTGGAATGCAAAATTTGGTCAACGCTATAGTTAAGGGTGAAATCGTAAAGGGGCCTGACCGCTCGTGAAAAATGTGGGGATAAGGTTCGGAGCGGAGATGCGGCTCATCTCCGTGATTTTGTTTCTGGTGGAGTTCGTACGGGGCGCGGTGCTGATCAGCCTGCTCCCCATTTACGGAACGAAGGTTCTAGGCCTATCTCTGGATGTTATCGGCATAGCGATTACCGCGCATTATTTGACCGACACGCTGCTTAAAATGGTTATCGGCTATCTGCTCGACCGGTTCTCGATCCGGTTTGTCGTGCGGACAGGCCTGCTGATCTCGCTCGCCGGCGTGTTTCTGATTCAGTTCGCCAATGTAGCCTGGCTGTTCATACTGGCCTCTGCCCTGTACGGCATCGGCATGTCGCCGATTTGGATCGTCTGCCTGACAAGGGTGTCGGGCGATAAGCGTGCCAGCCAAATGGGCTTTCTGTACACCGTCTGGCTTACCGGGCTAGGCGCCGGCCCTATCGTATGCAATATTTTGCTCGACTATTATGTTAACGGCACGTACTTCCTGCTGCTCATTCTTTCGATCTTTGCGGCGTTTCTTGCTTTCTTCATGAACGGCGCAAAAGCCGGCGGACAGCAGATTCAAGCCATTCCGTTAAAACGGCAACTTGTTGCCTTAACGGAACGTATAAAAGCTATGCGAATGCTTCTGCCGGGTATGATTCTGCAGACGGCGGGCGCCAGCATGCTTGTTCCCGTCCTTCCAAGCTTCGCGGAACGCGAGCTTGGCCTTGCAGGCGCTCAATATTCCCTGCTGCTTACGGCAGGGGGCGTATGTGCGGCAGCCGGTCTTATTCCGATGGGCCGGTTATCGGACAAGCTTGGCGGCAAGAAGTGGTTTCTTATTATCGGCTTTGCCGTTTTCGCTGCCGGGCTCTATATGTTGGCATGGCGGCTTCCGTTTTGGTATTGTTTAGTTATTGTCGTAATTCTTGGTTTGTCTTATGCAGCCATTCTTCCGGCATGGAATGCTTTGCTTGCGGCTTACGTGCCTCCCAAACAGGAAGGCCTCGGCTGGGGACTGCTGTCGACCGTCGAAGGCCTCGGTGGCATGATTGGACCGCTGGCCGGAGGAATACTCGCTGCAAGCTTTGGCTCTCGCACGGTTATTTGGGTAAGCGCCGTGCTGTTTGGACTCATTGCCTTGTTGTATGTGCTGATTCCGGCAACGAAAATGAACGGCAAATGAGAAAGAACGAAATTTTTCCCGATTAGGGTTAAGTGGGGTAGGTAACAGACATGCATGTGATGGAGAGCATGAATAATTTGTACGTCCAAATGAAAAGCCTGGACCTTGAGCATTTGCAGCGAACGCTGGAAAGCTACTCGCAATTTGGCATTTTGCCCGGCATTCTGCTGCCGCTTCTCGAATCGTTCCTGCCTTTCCTTCCCTTGATCGTCATTGTAGCGGCTAACGCGAATATTTTCGGACTGTGGCTGGGCTTTCTGCTCTCCTGGGTCGGGGTGTCGATCGGAGCAATCTGCGTATTCCTGATCAGCCGCAAGCTGGGTAAGAACGTAAAGTCGAGAATCGAACGCAGGTTTCCCAAGACCGAACGGTTCTTCCGATGGGTGGATCAAAAAGGCTTTACGCCGCTTTTTCTGCTGGCCTGCTTCCCGTTCTCCCCATCGTCGATCATTAACATTGTGTCGGGCTTCAGCAAAATTTCGTTGCGCACCTTTGTTCTCGCTACCGTGCTCGGCAAGGGAGTCATGATCTTAAGCATCTCGCTGATCAGCTTTAATATCGGCAGCTTCCGCGAGGAGCCTTGGCGCATCTTCGTAACCTGTGCCGTCATTATCGTCATGTGGTTCGGCGGCAAAAAGATCGAATCCCGCTATCATGTGAATTAAGCAGTAATTTGTTCCTCTTGGCCCGTGTTGCTCATACATAACCTCCTTTCGTGGCACACTTCTAAAGAATTAACTGCCGAAAGGAGGATGGCAGCATGTCAGGTGAATGGCCGTCCCATAAACAAGTCGAAGCCAGCAAAGCGCAATCATTAGCCGATCGTACCGGCAAAGGCAAAGAGCAAGCTAGTCGGAAGCAATCCGAAGCCGATGCAGCAGCGGTACCGAAGCACGGATTATAAGCGAAGGAAGGACGAGTGGGCCATGAGCGAGCAAGAGCAGCAGCATAATCAAATGGATCCAGTGTCAGGCGAGCATGTCGAGGTGTCGGGTGTTTATAAAAACGAAATCGGCCGCGTAGAAAAGCTGGAACGCGGCGATGTATTCCCTGCCGACCTGCAGATCGGCAATACCGAATGGGAGCTTGTCGAGCTTGACTTCGACAATCACCACGAGGGCCGTACCGATCCGCGTCTGATTGCAAAAGACGACGATGATGATCCGGAAGCTCATATGCAGCATCCGCGGCGCCATAAGGGGAGCAATAAGACGGATTCTTAGGTTGCGTTTGCCGGCTGCGGTGGCGGGGAGGCTTGGGATCGGGGGTACGGGAATGTATCTCCACACATTCCCTCTACCCCTTTCCCCTGCGTTGCAGCTGGGCAAAACGCAACAAAGACCCCCTCATTGGATGAGGGGGTCTTTTTGGGTCGGCTGCATAATTCGCCGACCACTGGCCACAGGTCAGTGCCGGCTCCTTTTCAAGGGCTTAACGATGTCGCGCATCGTTAAGGTGGCAGCCGAGCTGCTTTTTTGCTGGCTTAACGATGTGGCACATCGTTAAGCTAGCTCGAAACTCTGCTTTTGGCCTTCCGCGGGCCATTTTTGTAATCCTTAACGATGTCGTGCATCGTTAAGGTGGCACCCAGGCTGCTTTTTTGAGAGCTTAACGATGTGGCACATCGTTAAGCTAGCTCGAAACCGCGGGCCATTTTGCACGATGTCGCGCATTGTTAGGACCGCAACTAAGCTGCGATTTGTGGTGCATCGCTTAAGCTTACCTTGGGGTTTCCCCCTCTTATTTCGCGCCTTGCACCAGCCGGACCATCCGTTCACCGGCTGCAGCACGGTTTTTCCGTCTTATTTGGCTGCTCAACCCCCGCACTCGAGCGGTTCGCACTCTGTAACACGTTTTTTTCCACTTACACCGCGCCTCGCACCAGTCAGACCATCCGTTCACCGGCTGCAGCACGGTTTTTCCGTCTTATTTGGCTACTTTAGCCCCACACTCGA
Organism: Paenibacillus sp. ATY16; assembly: GCF_003399985.2. Classification (NCBI taxonomy): domain Bacteria; kingdom Bacillati; phylum Bacillota; class Bacilli; order Caryophanales; family Paenibacillaceae; genus Paenibacillus; species Paenibacillus sp. ATY16. The sequence continues at coordinate 146,308 of NZ_NMOK02000016.1, forward strand.
ATGCCCGCAAGTCAGACAGCTACAGCCTACTCCCGAACCGCCGCGGCGTCGGCTTTTTCGGCGCTGCGGCGCTCTTCGGGCTCGCCGTGGGGGCGCTGAATGTGGTCGACCAGTTTCTCCAGTCGCCGCAGGTGATAGGCGTATTCGAACAAGGCGGAGGCGACGAAGATCAGCCGCTTATGCTCGTCCGGGTCCTCGCGGACATAGTCGGTGAGCTCGGCAACAAGGCGTGCCTCCCGCTCTTCTCCAGGCTCCAAGGACATGTTCGGCTTCATCTTGTTCTCGATCTTCAGAACGATCGATTCATGGTACTTCGTCAAATCCTCGATCTGACTGTCGAAGCGAGCGGCCCAGTCGCCTGCCTTCGGCGTGGAGAAGTAATGCTCCTCTACGACCTCGAGCAAATCCGAACCCTTCTGCAGCGCCTTGATCATCTGCTTGGACACCAGAAGCTGGCGGGCGTGGCTGATTTTTGTGCGGGCCAGTATCTTCCGCTCTTCCTCGAACAGATTGTAGCTATCCTCAAGCTTGCGCAGCGTCTTGTGCAGCTTCTCTTTCTCCTTGCGGTACACCTGCTCCTTCATCTCGTTCGAGATCGCGGTCCGCAGCAGCAGCGACATCTGCGAGAAAGCGTGATGAACCTGCTCGGTGAACTGCTTTCTCGGCCGCGGCGGGAAGACAAGCACGTTGACGGTAAACGCCGCTCCCATCCCCGCCAATACCATCAGAAAGCGCTCAAGCGCCACCGTGGTTACCTGGCCGTGCGCTTCCATAATCGCGACAACCGTCACCAGCGTAACGCCGATGGTTGTCTCCATTCTGAGCCGGATACTAACCAGAATAACTAATATACATACAAGTCCTACCGCAATCGGCGTTTGCCCGAACAGCTTCATCGCAGCCAGCGCCATCGCTGCCCCAAGCAGATTGGTCTGGAACTGATCCAGCACCTGCTGCCAAGAGCGGTAAATGGACGGCTGGATGGTCAGAATGGCTGCGACCGTTGTAATCAACGGAGATGCAAAACCAAACATTCCGCTCAGGTAGATGGCAAGTGCGACTGCCATGCCTGTCTTGAGCACCCGCGCTCCAATCGTCATACCCAACTTCTCCTTCATGAGCGAGATTCGCCCTTCCTTGTCTTCCCTTTATTATGCCACAAACGCTAAAATAGCCAAGGTTTCCCCCTTATTAACCAGAGGATTGGAGGCTGAATCAAATCAAGCGTCGTTCTCTCCGTTCTTTGGCCGCCGTGAACCGCCCGCCATTACCGGATTCACGCAAAAAAAAGTCCGAGACGCCCCTACGGAAGCATCTCGGACCCGTCCCGATTATTAATCGCTTATTCCGTCCATATAGCTTAGCTAGATCGTTCTGGCAATCAACTCGGACAGCTGACGGGCAATGACGGTTGGCCCTGCCTGCAGCTGCTCCTCGGTAAATCTGCAGCGTACAAACGTTTCATCCAGGTCCAGCGCTTCCGCAAACAAGCCTCCCAGCCCCCGCGCACGCCGGTCTACCTGAAGCAGCAGCTCCAGCTCGCGATCGGACGAATAGAACATAACCTCCAGCTCATCAAGCTGGCCCCGGAACTGGCTGGTTGGCACAAATTCAAATTCCTGCACGAATGGCATTCCGCCGCCATGCCGCGGGGAATATTCGCATTCCGCTTGGCGCAGCCGGAAGCCAAGAAGATCCAAAGCATGGAACACCGTGTTAATGGCGCCGGTAGGCAGAACATCGATCCGGTCGTTATCCCCCGGGTCCACGCCGCCGCGCACCTCGAGCTCGGTTTTCACCCATACCGGCGCCCTGCCGATCGTAAGCGGTGTTTGATGGGGCAAGCGGAAGCTGAAAGGCACTTCCTTGGTCTCGCCAGCCTCCAGAGTAAACGGCGCACTCACAGGATAGCGCCCGATTTCGCCGTGCTGTCTGAATTTATTGTCGTTACTCTCGCGAATGTATTCGGTCATGACTGACAATTGAATGGTATCTATGTTTTGCGGAGCGTTTCCCCCTCGAATATTGACTACACCCCGAACCTCTTCGCCAGGCACGTATTGTGACTTTTCAAGAAGCGTATCGATTTTGGCGGAACCAATTCCAATACTGGCCAATAAACGATTAAACATGTCATCCATCCCTTCGCTCTTATCATTGGATTAATATTGCTTAAGCCTATTACGGCGCATTGGAAGGGAAGTTGCATTTTTCCGGAAGCGATTTAGCCTACCTGGCCCCCAGCCCTTTCTATCAGGAGCAAGATCGACTAATATAGTAGAGTAGATTACATAGAGTTTGGTTATAGTAGAAAGTAGAATGCTTTCTGCGCGAGAATCAGCTCCATTGTCACTGTAGGAGGAATTGTAATATGAGAAAAATCATTCAGGAGTTCAAGGAATTCGCCATTAAAGGGAATGTAATCGATCTGGCGGTCGGTGTTATTATCGGCGGCGCCTTCGGCAAAATCGTTACTTCTCTCGTCAACGATATTATTATGCCACCCATCGGGCGTATGCTCGGCGGAGCGGATTTCAAGGACTTATTCATTAACTTGGGCTCGGACAAGCCTTTGCCGGAAGGCATTGCGATGCACGACATCCACACTCTTGCCGACGCGACCAAATACGGAGTAGCCGTTATCGCGTACGGTCAATTCATTAACGTATTGCTGGACTTCTTCATCGTTGCCGTATGTATCTTCCTGCTCGTTAAAGGGATTAACATTCTGCGCCGCATGAAACCCGAAGAAGTCGCTGCGCCCGCGGCGCCGACGGAAAAAGAATGTCCGTACTGCTTGTCCCAAATTCCGATTAAAGCTACCCGCTGCAAGCATTGCACTTCCGTGCTGGAGGAAGGAACGGCAGCAAGCAGCTAGGATCCGGATAAAAGATGGAGGTCCCGATGGCAGAAGAACGCTTCGATATCTATGACGAACAGCTTAACCCTATTGGCACCGCAAGCCGTACCGAGACCCACGCGCTGGGCTATTGGCACCGGTCTTTCCATTGCTGGCTGACGCGCCGCGAGGAGAACAGCCGCTTCGTGCGGTTCCAGCTGCGCCAAGCCGGGAAGGATACCTATCCCGGCTATTACGATATTACGGCAGCCGGCCACCTCTCTGCCGGCGAGACGATGCAGGACGCGGTCCGCGAAATCGAAGAGGAGCTAGGCGTGGCTGCCCGCTTCGAGGATCTGATTCCCCTTGGCGTAGCACGCAAGGAAATGTTCGGCGAAGCAAAAGGCGTGCCGTTTATCGACCGCGAAGTCAGCGACGTTTTCGCGCTTGTGTGCTCATTGCCGTTAGACGATTTAAAGCTGCAAGCTGAAGAAGTGGCGGCTGTATTCGAGGCTGACGTCGAGCTGCTGATCCGGCTTTTCGAGGGAGAATTGCCGGAGCTGATTTGCGAGGGTGTTGCGTCATCGGCTGATGGCGGCCTATCCAAGGCGACGCGAGCCGTCCGAGCTGCTGAATTCGTACCTCGGGAGCCGAGCTACTACGCGTCGATAATGAGGGCTTTGCGCGATTGTACGTAACCGATACGCCGCTTGGGAATCCTGGCTTGCTGACGCTGCTATCAAAGCCGTCTGAGCGAACTCCCCAGGCCGCTTCCCAGTTCCGGTACCATTGATCAACCATCCCATGGATGTTGTAGAACTCGGTCTGCCTTGTGCAGAGGTCAAAGTTATCGATCTCCGGGTTGTTAAACAATCGCGCAGCGGTGGCATGGATACAGCCATGAACCCCGCTGTACTCTATAAAACGGCCAAACTCATCAAGCGAAGGAAATGATCGCGGATTGTAAAGAATCCGGTATAAAGCCTGCTGGTTCATGCAGGGCGCCCGTAATATTCCAGCCGGCATTTCCGGCCAGCCGGCAACGACCCTTTTGTCGTAGCCCATACGGTCGAACCAGTTATACACCTTATTGATATAATTTCTGTGGAACCGCAAGAACTGCTCGCCAAACCCGACCGGAGGTATAGTGCCCGGCGTCACATGATGCTGATGATGCCATACTGTATGCTCCTCCATCCATTCCCGAGGGAAGTTTGGGATTATCGGCATTGTCATTCGCCTCCTGTACCGTATCTTACATATCGTATGCATAGGCCGATGAATGAGTGTGGAAATGCCCGGTCAGCATAAAAAGGCAAAGCCCGCTATGCCGCCGTTGTGTTCGGGGCTTCATGCATTGCGCATTATTTATTGGCCATATGCTGAAGCCCTATCATTACGCTCCATAGATTCATAGTATAAAGTACGATGATAAAGCGTGGAGCGAAGGAAGTGGCGGTATGTCGTGGGAGGATATTACGAATCTCATCGATCCCCGATTAATGATTGTTGTGGCAGCCTGCTGGGTAATCGGCTATATGCTGAAGCAGACACCGGTCGTGCCGGATTGGACCATTGTGTATGCGGTTACGGCGGTAGCCATCCTCTGTGCCTGTCTCATCTTAGGCTTTCATGTGGAAAGTGTACTGCAGGGTATTTTATGCGGAGCCTTTTCCGTGTACGGAAGCCAGTTGGTGAAGCAGACGTTTATAAAAAGAGATAAATGAGAAAAAGGCACAGCCGTCCGGCGAGGACGGCTGTGCCTTTTTCATGTTTTCATGTTAATGCTGGATTACGCCGCAGGCTATGCGGCTGCCTGAATTGCCTGATGGGTCTGTCTTATAGTCATCCGCTTTTTCATGAATAACAAGCGCGGTGCCGGCTGCCGGAAGCAGAGTGTTTGGCGCCTCTGTGTCGAGCGTTACATTTTTCGAAATAATTTCGGCCTTCACGGTACCGTCTTTGTTTACCGTAATATTCGGCAGATCGCCGTCATGGAAACCTTGCGGATTATCAAAGCCATGCTGTTTGTTCTTCGGATTCAGATGGGAGCCAGCGGATTCGAAGGACGGTGCCTCGCATTTGCCGACATTATGGAAGTGAATGCCATGGACGCCTGGAGTAAGGCCTTTAGCCTCCAGCTTCAGATGCACGCCGTCTTTTTCCTCCGTCAATACGACAGTCCCGATCTGATTGCCTTTCGTATCGATAAAAGCTGCTTTTGCTTCCATCACATGACTGCGAGTGTGGTGGCCATGTCCTTGGCTTGCCATTGCTGCACTGGAAAACCCGCAGCTTGCGACGAGGAAGCCAAGCGAACACAGCATCATTGATTTGTTCATGTTATCCTCCTTGGGGCGTAATTTCCAAGTTAGCTTTTACCAGGCAGAGGATAAATATTCATTCGTTGCCTAAATAATTTGCTCTATAAATCTATATGTCTATTCATTTATGCGTTTCGACTAAGTCAGTCGTCCATACCACTCTTGTAAGTCTGAATAGTATAAAAACAGATTCTCATATTTGATATGAGGTTCATTTAAGGAGGTTAAAAATATGAGTTGTGGTTGTGGTTTTAATGGTGGTTTTAATGGTGGGTTTAATACTGGGTTTGGTGGAGCTCCAAGCATTCTATTCCGTCTCTCTCCAGGGGTACGCGTAGACGTTGTATTTGACCACACTGGTCCACGCGGGATTAATGCCACATTCCTTGGATTTGAAAGGAATACTGCACTGTTCTTGGTCGATGGTGAAGTCTTGTTCATTAATCCTCGTAGTATTCAAGCAATCTCGTTGCATGCACCTCGAAATCACAGAGACGGTTGTTAAGTCACTAGCTTCTTGCGATTGCCTAATTTGAGGCTACGGAATAGGATCCGTACCCTATTAATCTCACAAAATCCATTCATTCATTAGTAGATTAGCCTTGTCGTTTGCTAACAAACTCTCATATTCTGTATGAGAATCATCGAAGGGAGGAAAAAAATATGAGTTGCGGTTCTGGTTTTAATGGAGGGTTTGGTGGAGCTCCAAGCATTCTATTCCGTCTCTCTCCAGGGGTACGTGTAGACGTTGTATTTGACCACACTGGTCCACGAGGGATTCAAGCCACATTCCTTGGATTTGAAGGAAATTCTGCACTGTTCTTGGTCGATAATGAAGTCTTGTTCATTAATCCTCGTAGCATTCAAGCAATCTCGATTCATTCATCTCGTCGTTAAGTCAAATCCATTCTGTAGGTGCCTATTTAAAGGGTACGGAGTATAATCCGTACCCTTTTACCATGAGATACGCAGCCCTGCCAAGGCATTACATTTTGGAAAGGAGAGTAACACTAATGAGTAAAGAAGATGAGTTCGTAGACTTCCGAGACCAATTAAAGAAATTGAAAGAAGAGAAAAAGAACAAAAGCAACTGGGATCAAGAAGATGTAAACGATGTGATAAAACGAGTGAAGTCTGAAATGTTGCCAGTTATTAAAGCATTTGTTGATACTGATCGCACTTTAGAAATACAATCGAATAGATCTCGAGCTATTTATATCTCGTATGCAAACTCAAGGGTATATGGTCTATTGGTGTCGGCAACCAGTTTAGATCGCATCAACATCGATGCTGTGTTTGATTCGTATTCGACCCGTATATACTCAGGAAGTTTCATCGAAAAAGAGATTAAAACCGCAGTTAAAAATGCACTGTTAGATTGGTATCGCAGAATTATCTGAATGTAAGAGATATATTGATTTGATAACTTAAAAGCCTTCCGCAAATTTCGCGAAAGGCCCCTAATTATGGGGCTACGCACGTCCGAATACTTGCGCGGAATGCGTAGCCCTCCGTATGTTCATCCGTAACATTCAACGTTAACAAAACGTTGGTGAAACGGCTTTTCGTAAAAGGATGCTGATGAAGGGAATTGAACCCCCGGCCTACGCATTACGAGTGCGTTGCTCTACCCCTGAGCTACATCAGCGAGACAATATTTAGGATACTTATTTTAGGGGTAAAAGTCAACCGCTTAAATCATTCGACATTTTGCTGTTTTATTCGTTATTTCCCGAGGAATAATGCTCCAGGATCTGCATTAATACCCGCTCGCATTCAGCCGCCGTCTGCCATCTGCCGTCAAGAAGCCCCTTAACGAAGCTCCTGATTTCCGGCTCAAGCGCAAGCTCCTCCTCCCAGCCGCGTTCCTTCTCGCCCTCCAGAGGGGTATATCCGGCATACATCAGGAACAGGAAAAGATGCCCGAGCCCGTATAAGTCGCTGGTCCGGTCTGGCTGGCGCATGCGGAACTTTACCGCTCCCCAGCTGTCCGCGATTCCGCTTGGTTGAGCCGAATCGGCCCGGCCGTCAGGGTTCTCTTCCCCAATCCTGCAGGCCAAGCCTAGATCAATCAAATAAATCCCCTTTTCATTCAATACAACGTTCGGGATCCGCACATCCCGATGCACATAACCCTTCTCATGCAAATGCTTCAAGGGGGATAATAAAGCTTCTACGATTCGCAGGGCTTCCAACTGCGTGAAGGTTCTCGCCTCAAGCAGAATAGCCTGTTCAGCCGTAATGCCTTCCACATAAGTCATAACAAGCGCTTCTTCCCTGCGGTGGACTGTCCAGTCCAACCGCTTCGGCATTTGCGGATGATTAAGCTTTTGAAGAATATCGGCCTCCCGCCTCAGCAATCTCCTGCCGGTCTCGCGCTTGCTTGGTTTTGCCCGCTTCAGCAGAACGGCTTCTCCGCTCCTCAGATCCGTACAACGGTAAGCTTGACCATAGCTGCCCATCCCTAGAAATTCCTCGATCCGGTAAGTCCTGCCCCAGACCATCCCATGTCCCAGCGGATAGTCCATCCAATTATTCATCCATTGCTTCCACCAGATAGGAATCCCTCCTTGCCCTTTGCATACGGGATAAGAGCAGGTTTGGTTTCCTCTTGAAGAGCGGAGTAGGCGTTTTTCATGAAACCGGCGTTGAGTGATTTGCGTACTATTCCGTAAGTCTAAGCTGTTTCAATTTCTTAACAAAGACTTAATTATAGGTAGGAGGTTATCCCATGATTAGACATTTGTTGCAAAGACTCCTCGGCTCCGTTACCGGTAAACATTATAATAAACATGGACACAACGGTCACAACGGTCATTACAGTCATAGCAGCAGCGACTACAAAAAAGGAAACTATTATCCGCCGAAGCAACCCCCATACGGTCACAGCCATTACAAGAAAAAATATGGCAGCTACAGCAGCTAAGGGAATTGTTAGAAGAATGTTAGCAAACTAAACAATAACCTTATGACCTTTTTATAAGCGGCTAAAACGTTTCTAGTAAACTGGAAAAAAAAACGAGTGGAGGTGCGAATGGTATGATGAAAATCATCACCTTCAAAGACCGTTCGGTTCCCGTTTATTACGTTAACGAACAGGCGGCTTCCGTTGAACAACTTCATCATAAATTGGTTGAGATGGAATACAACTTCGATTTCCGCAAAAAGTGGAAACGTATATCGAAGGTCGAGGTTGTCCGCGATGTTGCCATTTTCCAATATAACGACGGGACGAAGCTGTATCTTGAAGTGAGCTAACAACGGCTACTAAACAAACCAATGACCCGGCAAATACGAAAGCCCTGAATGATCCGCCAAGCGCGAATCGTTCAGGGCTTTTAGATTTTACCTTGTTTACTATTTACGCCGTTTGCGGCGACTTCCGGATGATCGACATGTCTAGCAAATCCGGCTGCATCGGAGATCCCAGAAGGAAGCCCTGCACAAAGTCGCAACTCCATTCCTTCAGCAATTTATATTGCTCCTCGTATTCGACGCCGCCCGCAATAACCTCGATCTCCAGCTTATGCAATAGCCCGATCATCGCTTCAACGATATGGCGTTCCACGCTCTGCACGTCAATCTGGCGGATGAACGATTTGCTAATCTTTACGCTGTTGACCGGAAGCTGCTTCAGATTCGCAAGCGAGGCATAACCTTCTCCGAAGTTATCCAGCGTAATTCTGACGCCTAATGCGCGCAGCTGACTCAGTACCGCTAAAGTTTTGTCGGTGAAATGAAGAATAACATCCTCCTTCACCTCAAGCTCCAGACAAGAAGGCTCGATTCCCGCCTCCTCCAGCACATGAGCAACCATGCTGCAGAAGCTGCTGTCCAGCAGCTGGACATGCGACACATTAACCGCGATAACCAGCTCCTTCAGGCCATATTCCTGCATGCCCGCGAGCATCCTGCAGGCTTCGCGCAGCGCCCACTCGCCAATAGGCACGATTAAGCCATTCTGCTCGGCAATCGGGATAAATTCCGCCGGCCAAATCGCGCCAAGCTCCGGTTGATTCCATCTGAGAAGCGCTTCGAATCCGCGGAGACGCCCGCCTTCGGTGCGGAAGATCGGCTGATAGCTCAGATGGAACTGACGCAAATAAAGGGCCGGACGCAGCAATGCTCCAACCTCCAGCCAGCGGTTCATCTGGGCCGTCTCTTCCTCGCTATAAAACGTAATCCGGTTGCCGCCCTGCTCCCGCGATTTGAAGAGCGCCGTCTCGGCATGCCCGAGCAGTCTCTCGCTTGTCCGTCCGTTCTGCGGGAACAGGCAGGTACCGATGCTTGCCGTCAAATTCAATTCCGCACCCTCATAGGAAACCGGGTATTGCGCTGCATATTTCATTTCTTCCACCGCGTTGGCACATTCCGCCTGCGAGTATCCGATTTCTCTAGCCATTAGAAAAGTATCGCCGCTGATCAAGGTAACAAAGGCCGTATCCGCCCCTTGACTTAACCGTCCTCCGATACTTTCAAGTACCTGGTTGCATGCCTCTAAGCCCTTAGCCTCATTCACACCATGGAAACGATCGATCTGAATCAACGCCACAACGAGCCGCTGTCCTGATGCCCGCGCGCGGCTTAAAGCTACCTCCAGCTGAGCATAAGCCTCCTGCCGTTCAGGTAAACTGGCTAACCCATGCACGATTGCTACACCATCCTTTTGTCATTACTGTTAATCCTATAGTCCCATATAAGTATTAGAAAAATTGCGGATTGTTCTTTAGAAGTATGTTAGGTATTTGCCAGCATTCGGACAAGTGGGTATAAAAAAGATCACCTTGCAGCGGAGGTGATCTTTAGGTCGCTTACCTTAATCATGTTCCTGACTGTGGTCGGTCGTATATTTATAACCAAAGCCCCATACCGTACGGATTAAACGGGGCTCTTTCGGGTTCTGCTCGATCTTTTTGCGCAGATTAACGATGTGTACGTCAATGGCTCTGTCCGTTACAAAAGAATCAAACCCTCTAATCGTATTAATCAGTTCTTCCCTGCTGAATACCTTGCCCGGGTGGGATAAGAAGAGCTTCATCATCTCGAATTCAGAAAAGGTTGTCTCGATCAACTTGCCTCTGACAAGAAGCATTCTGCGCTCTGCGTCCAGCTGAATCGGCGCAAAATCCGCCTCTTCCGCTTCTACCGCACTAGCCGCCTCCGCTTCCGCCGCACTGAACTGGGAGCGACGGATCAGAGCTTCCACCCTAGCCGTCATCTCATGCATGCTGAATGGCTTGCACATATAATCATCCGCTCCGGCCTTTAAGGCCTGAACGCGTTCGGAAACTTCGCTTTTCATCGACAAAATCATAATAGGCACATGCGATCGTTCACGAATAGAGGCGCAAACCCCCATACCATCCATATCAGGCAGCATCAGGTCAAGCAAGACAACATCAGGCGCAAATTCCTGAACGGTCTGCAAGCCTTCTTCACCCGTTCCTGCTTGCCTAACCGAATACCCTTCTTCCGACAAGTACATCGACAGCATATCCCTCATCATGACGTCATCTTCAATTACTAAAACTTTATACACCGGCGCCACCCCTTAGGGAAAGAAGATTTCTGTCAAAAAATATAAATCTATCTCTAATATACAATACGATTGTAAGGGTTAACAATAAAATGTTAGAAGATTGTTAGGAGAAACTGTCGAATGATGAAATCGATGCATAATGCAGACCGGTTATCACGCGGTCGAGCTCCTTTTTCAGCAATTCGGCCGGCGCCATCCAATCCTCTTCCCCATCCTCTTTCTTCAGAATCTCGTTCAGCCTTGCGGCAGCCTGCACTACATCATTCGCCGATAAATGGCTGGCGGCTCCCATCAGCGTATGGATCATCCGTCTCGCGTTTGCAGCCTGGCCATTCGTCAGCTCCTCGATCAGCTTGTCCGCGAAGCCTTCGTAATCCTTCAGGAAATGAACTAGCATTTGGCGCAAAATAGAGACCTTGCCGCTTACTCTGGCCAGTGCGGTCTCAACCTGAATCCCGTCAAGCTCAGGCACCGATTGGCCCGAAGCACCCCATGATTGCTGCTGCAGCACCGGAAATTTCTTGTGGTTCAGCAGATTCATAATAACCATGTAGAGCTGATCCGGGTCCAGAGGCTTCGTCACCACTCCGTTCATGCCAAGCTGCAAATAATGCTCATGATCCGCGCGAAGCGAGTTCGCGGTTACCGCTATAATCGGCAGTTGTTCGTACCGGGGATCATTGCGGATAATCGTTGTTGCTTCCATTCCGTCCATCTCCGGCATATGAATATCCATGAGAACCAGATGCCAGCTCCCCTGCTCCAGCTTCTCCAGAACTTCCCGTCCGTTTTCCGCCAGACCTACCTCAAAGCCCCGTTCCTTCAGCAGCTCGATGGCTACCAGTTGATTGATATGATTGTCTTCGGCAAGGAGAACCCGTATTTTGTCCCTAAGCTGCGCGGATACGGCCGCCTCCCGGGCCGCCATTGTCCACTCCTTCACCTCAACCGGTCTTTGATCCAGCGTTCCCGTTAAGGCATGGAATAACGCCAGCCGGGTAACCGGCTTGGTCAGGATCGCATAAGGACGGCCGGAATCCGGCATTTGCATCAGCTCGTCACGGCCAAAGGAGGTCGTAAGCGCAATCGTCTTCACCCCTGCGGCCGTAGCCTGCTTGTGGAATTCCAGCCAGGTTTCCGCCCCGTACATATCCGGCATTTCCATGTCCAGCATAATCAGCTTAGGCATCGCCCCCGCGCCCATGCGGCGCAGCTTTTCCCTCGCGCTTCCCCAAGAAGAGAACGCCACCGGGGTCAAGCGGAAGGATTCCGCAAGGCTGCACCAATGCTGACGCATCTCGTCGCTATCCTCCACGACCCAGATGCATTGGTCCTCCAGTTCCTTGCTGACAATGAGCTTCTCTTCACTGATGGAGGACAGGACCGGGAAGGATAAGACAAAGCTGAATCGGCTACCTAAGCCGGGCTCGCTGTCGACCTGGATTTTCCCGCCCATCATTTTGACGAGGCCGTTCGCAATCACAAGGCCTAAGCCCGTGCCTCCGTATTTGCGGGTTGTTGAGCCGTCGGCTTGCGTGAACGGGGTAAAGAGCCTGTCGATTTGTTTTTTCGTCATGCCGATACCGGTATCTTCCACGGTAAATTGCAGCTTTAATCCGTCAGAGCACTGCTCCATCACCTCGAGGCTCAGCTTCACATGGCCTCGCTCCGTAAACTTGACGGCATTCATGCACAGGTTCAGCAAAATTTGCTCAACGCGCATCTGATCGCCCAGGAGGGTGGTAGGCAACTGCTCGGGCACTTCCAAAATAAATTCGAACTGCTCCTTGCCGCCCATAAAGACGCTAAGCTGATCCGTCAATCGGATAAGCATCTCCTGAGGCTGGAAGGCAACCCGCTCCACCTCAACCTTGCCCGCTTCGATCTTGGAGAAATCGAGCAGGTCATTAATAATGCGCAGCAAGGATTCCGAGGAGTTGCCAAGCTTGTCCATATAATCCTTCTGCGAAGGAGATAATCCGGTGCGGCGCATGAGCTGCGACAGACCGATAATGCCGTTAAGCGGCGTACGGATCTCGTGGCTGACCATCGCCAGGAAGCGGCTCTTGGCCGCATTCGCCTGTTCGGCCTCCTGCGTCGCTTGAATCAATTCCTCCTGGATAAGCTTCTGCTCCGTAATATCGCGCGCGATGCAGGAGAAGTACAGCTCGCCTGTATTTCGGTATGGATGGGCAACAATGACAAGCGAGACATTCACCTTGTCCCCTGCTTGCGTCAGAAGCTCGGCTTCTCCCTCCCAATAGCCCATTTTCATGGCAATCCGGGAGCCTTTTATGAGATACAGGTACATGGACGGCTCCACGTAGCTCTTATAGTCTTTCGGCTTGTAATCCAGCGGCAGACCCAGCATCCGCTTGCCCGCCTTGTTAATGTAGGCGACCTTCCCGTTATGGTCGATGGAAGCGATCAGGTCTTTGGCCGAGCCGATAATATCGAGCAGAAGGTTGCGGGATTTCTCCACTTTTACATGCTCGGAGATGTCGTACGCCATACCAAGAACCCCGGTCAGACGGCCCTGCTGATCGCGCAGCCCGTTCGAGAAATGACGTACCGGGATTTTGGTCCCGTCCTTATGGACATACGTCCACTGCCGTTCATAGGAGAAATCCACCTGGCGCAGCATTCGGAATACTTCGAGTCCAGGCTCGACGTGTTCGCCCAGCTTCTGCGACAGCCTCTCCGCTTCGCGCTCGATTTCATCCGAATCCATGAACAGCAGAGGGGTCGCGTGACCCTTCAGCTCGTCCGTCGTATAACCGATCAGCCTCTCCGCCGCCTGATTCATATAGCTCACGCGGTAATTCTCATCCAGCAAAATAAAAGAGTACTCGTTCTGATTGATAATCGCCTCGAGGCGTCCAAACATGTCCTTCAGATGCTCCATCATCCCGTTAACCGATTCAGCCAGCTTACCGACTTCATCCCCGGGCTCCTGAGACAGATGCTCCACTTCGAATTGACCGTCGGCAGCCTGCTTGGTAACGGACAGGATTCCTTTCAGCCGGTTAATGATCATATTGAAATAGATGGAGAAAAGGATAACAATCACGACTTCGGACAAGGCGATCGTGGCAAAGGTCCACCATAATACTTTGGACAGACCTTTATTCAGGCTGGCCTGCGGTATTTCGAGTGCCGCATGCCAAGGCGCTGCGCTGTCTACGTCCATATACAGGAGCACATGCTTCATATTCCCGCGCTGTATATGGATTTGCCCGGAAGGCTTGAGCAGCTTCTCGAGGCTTAGACCCGGCTGCCCGTTAAGCAGCCCTTGAATCGGCTTAATGCCCGCGGAGGTGGAGTACGAATGGAACAAGACCACTCCCCGGTCGTTATAGAGCCAATACTCCAAGCTTGGATCTTTATCCACAAGGAAATAAGGCGACATCGTCGACATCGGCATCGATGCGTATATCACACCGTTAATAAAGTTGTTCTGATCAAATACCGGAATAACAATAAGGGACTGCTTCAAGTTATCAAAGGAAGGAAGGAACAGATCCGTAATTGTCGACTTGCCCTTCACGGCTTCGCGGAAAAAGGCTTGTCCGCTCATATTAACCGGATCTCCGTTCGTACGGATGGCCCGGCCATTAAGATCGATATACCCAATCGCATGATAGGTATAATCCGTGCGATACAGCTCGTCCTTGAAATATTTCAGCTTCTCCGCCTCAGTGCCGTAACGGACGATATCCGTGCGGCTCATCACCACTACCTCGGCCCGTCTGATCTGCAGCCAGGAAGCCAGATAATTGGCGCTGACGCTCAGTTGGCTGGCCGCTCTATCGGATGCGGTATTGATCATTTCCTGCTTGATGGAGAGGTAATTAATGACCCCCGCGATGCCAAGCGGGATGAAGGTGATTAAGACGATGATGAGCAGGCCCTTTGTCCGCAATGATAAGTTGTTCAAGACGCGCGGTCCCCTTCCCGAGTAAATCTACATGTATTATATCGTCACGATGGGGTGGAATCGATAGACGATTTGTCGTTGAATGGAGTTCGTTCGTAGTAGAACCGTGGGCTCACTCCGGGAGATGTTTCTCCTTACGCTGCTGTTGCGTACACTTTGCCTGAACAATTGGACAAGGTTGCAAAGGGTACGCAAAGGCAGGCGCTCCGCTCTCCAGGAGAAACATCTCCCTCCACTCGTCTTCGATTCGTTTGGGAGGGCGGAGGCAACCGCCTCCGTTCCTTGTTGGTTTGCCTGCCTGTGGCAGGCATTTCTTTTCTTCGCCCCTGGGGCGAAGAAATAGCATCATTAATGCGGGGCTGCGTAATACGCAGAGTAAAGAGCAAAGGGAAACCCTTTGCGGGGCTTCCCTGGGTTAAATTCGCTCTCGATGCTTTGCATTTCGAGCCTTACTAGTCAGTCTCTGATGCTTAGCATTCAGTACCTTATTTGCAATCGCTCTCCGTTCGTAGCATTTTGAACTCATGCTAGTTAGTCTTTAATAGGCAGCATACGCTACCGTGCTCTCCGTGGGCGACACTTCGAGCCTTATCTAGTCAGTATTTGATGCTCAGCATTCACTCTCCATTCTCATTTGCCATCCGTACGCAACAGACCCAACCCATACTAGTTAGTTTTCTATGCTCAGCATTTACTCCCAATTTCCCATTCGCCATCCGTGTGCAACACTACGAGCCCATCACCACGCCCCTCCCACGGTACGTTGTACGTTTTGCAGGATATATGAGGGGTTTAGGGGTGTAGAGGTCAATAGGATGTATGTAATGCAGGATATTCCAATATTTAGGTGTAAATAAAGTGGGTTAGAGCACATATAGTGTATTTCGTGCAGCGTTTTCTCGGAGAACGGACATTTATGGGCAAATATAATGTAAAACGTGCACGGTAATAATGTCAGGCGCCCCGAGCAATACAAAGAGAAGATTATTCGTTTGTTTGTGAGTGCCAGGCGAGGGCGCGAGTTGTTCCATCTCGCTTACGAATGCTTTTTTGGCGGGGCTGTATTCATTGGTTCGTTCGTATCGCTGGGCCAGCTGTTCTTTAAAGCGGCTGTATCTGGCAACTTCCTCCGGGTGGGAGAGCAGATAATCGCGGAAGATGAGGTGCCGTTCGATTTGGGGACTATCCGATTGGTAGAAGTGGATATGGTGAGTGCGCTGCTCTCCGCCTTTGCGGAACAGCCGTCTGCCGGAGATACCCCAATCGCCTGCTATGTCGTATCCAAGCGATGCCATCCTGTCATTGAACAAATCCAATCTATTAATATCGTCAACGATTCCCATCATGTCGATAACGGGCTTTGCTTTCATCCCCGGAACAGCCGTGCTCCCGAAATGCTCGAATCGAATTTCCACTCCATCAAAGACAGACGTTAGACACTCCGCTTCCTCGCGAAACATCGTCGCCCATTCTTCCTTGTAATCGCTCAATCGCACTTCCATGCTATCCCTCCTATTTATAAAAAACAGGCTAACGAAACTACATAACGCTATTGGCCCAAAATTGTACGCTACGAATTTCTAACGAAACCTCATAGCGTTATTTACTATCTAAACGCCTCTTTTAACCCTAAATCGGCCAAATAGCGTTACCAGGTTTCGTTAGATTTGAAAACCAGCTGTTCTGAGGCAAATAAGAATACTCAGGTTCGTTAGCGAAGCGCCGACCTAGGATGAGCAGCATATGTTTCAAAAAAAGGCTGCCGAGATTAGTCGGCAGCCTTTCGCTTAGATATTCCTACGCCAAAATGTTCTCGATCGCCTGCAGCTCATCGTCGGAGAAATCGAGACGGCTGAGCACGGCAACGTTGTCGTCGATTTGCTCGACGCGGCTTGCGCCGATCAGGGCGGAAGTTACGCGTCCGCCGCGAAGCACCCATGCAAGAGCCATTTGCGCCAGCGATTGGCCGCGGCCTTGCGCGATTTCGTTCAGGGCGCGAACTTTAGCGAGCTTTTCTTCGGTAATATTGTTCGAGTTCAAGAAGACGCTTGGTCCACCCGCACGCGAATCCGAAGGAATACCGTCGAGGTAACGGTTCGTCAGCAAGCCGCCGGCCAGCGGCGAGAATACGATCGAGCCGATGCCTTCTTGCTCAAGCACGTCTTGCAAGCCGTCTTCAATCCAACGATTGAACATCGAATAAGAAGGCTGATGGATCAGACATGGCGTGCCCAGCTGCTTCAGGATGGCCGAAGCTTGAGCCGTCTGCTCAGCACTGTAGTTGGACAGGCCAACATACAACGCTTTACCCGAACGTACGATATGGTCGAGTGCAGCCATTGTCTCTTCAAGCGGAGTTTCCGGATCCGGACGGTGATGGTAGAAAATATCCACATACTCCAGGTCCATCCGTTTCAAGCTTTGGTCAAGGCTCGATACCAGATATTTGCGGGAGCCCCAATCGCCGTAAGGGCCTTCCCACATATAGTAGCCTGCTTTAGTGGAGATAATCATTTGGTCGCGGTAAGCCGCCATGTCCTGCTTCAGGACTTTGCCGAAAGTTTCCTCAGCGGAGCCCGGAGGCGGTCCATAGTTGTTCGCCAGGTCAAAATGGGTAATCCCCAGATCGAAAGCGCGGTGGATCATGGCGCGTCCGTTCTCCAGACGGTCGTTTCCGCCAAAGTTATGCCATAAGCCAAGCGATACGGCTGGCAGTTTGAGGCCGCTTTTGCCGACGCGGAAGTACTTCATGTCTTCATAACGAGATTTGTCTGCTGCGTATGTCATTACTTCATATCCATCCCTTCTGAAAAGGCTCTCTATGTAACCCCCTTTATCATACACCCGCGGCCTATGGAAATAAACCAGGGCTATACGCCTAAGGCTTCCGCCAGACCATTAGCTTGCCGAAGCTTTAAAGGCCCAGCCCTTCTCGCCCGCGATCCGAATCAGCGCATCCACGCATAACGGGTCGAAATGCTTTCCCCGCTCCTTCAAAATAATCGCCATCGCTTCTTCATGCGACAACGCTGCCCGGTAAGAACGGGAGGACGTTAAGGCATCGTACACATCCGCAACAGCCGTTACGCGGGCCAGAAGCGGAATGTTGTCCCCGCTTAGCGCATCCGGATAGCCGCTTCCGTCCCAACGCTCGTGATGGGAACGGATGACGGCCAGCTCCTCCTGCATAAAGCCTAACCGACGGCACAGATTGAACCCGGTCACCGGATGTTTTTCGATTACCTCCCGCTCCTCCGGCGTCAGCTTTCCCGGCTTGTTCAGGATGTTGTCCGGAACGATCAGCTTCCCGATATCATGCACGATGCCGCCCTGCGCAATAGCCCGAAGCTGGTCGGGATTCAGCCCAAGCTCTTCTCCGAGCTGTATCGCGTAGAGCGCAACCCGGTAATTATGGCCCGCTGTATACGCGTCGCGCGTTTCCGTCGTCCGGATCAGCTCGCGAACCGCCGGCGACATGTAGGCATGAATCCATTCTTTCGGATCGTTCTGGAACAGCTGCTTCAGCGACTTCGTATAGGAGCCGGAGCTGCGGTACTGATAATAAATGCCGACAATCATGGCGCTGATGGAAGCCAGCAGCAGCAAGTGGTAGATCCACCAGCTTAACATCCACATTTTGCCCGTTACGTTAATGAGCTGAGCGGCAATCATCCAGCCCGAGCTGTATACGATCGCCAGCTGCAGCGGAAATCTTGTAGACAGATACGTCTCCAGATACCGGTACATCGTCCAGCCGTTTAACCCGACAATAAGCAAGGTTGCCGTCCATTTGATGGGACCCTGCTTCATCTGAAGCCAGGACATTTGGTCGGAGAAAAGCCACAGCAGCGCGCAAATCACGGCGATCGATACCGTCCAGATCGGGAGCAGCCAGCGCTGATGCGCCGACAGCCAGCTGATAACGCGGCGGTCCGAGGACATCGACGACAGCCATAGCCACATCACCGCCAGCAGTATGCTCATTTGAGCCGAATTGCTTGGCAGCGCCGCAGTGTGATACGCCTCTCTTGGAGTCGATAACCCATGAACAAGGAATAACGCCGCCAATGAGACGAAGGACAACGATAGAAAGCTGATTTTCAAATTTCGAAGCCGGATGGCTGCTACGCCAACCGCTACAGCAAGAGCAAAGGCCAATCCGGACACTATGCTAACCACGTAGAAATGCACGTTAGGAGAATGCAGATGGTAATCCCATTCGGGATTCATATGAAGGACCATAAATACGATAAGCGGCACTGCGAGCGATAAAAGAAGATACAGATAGATTTTCGCCTGACTGTTCAAAATCTGACGCCCTCCTTGGCATGCGTTATCCGATCAAGCTCTGCGACGTTTGACTTCTATCAATAACCATCGACTGCTGTAACCAAAGATCAAGATCAGCGCGCGACATCGGCTTGCTGAAATAATAGCCCTGCATCATGCTGCAGCCCGCGGACTGCAGAAACGCAATTTGCTGTTCCGTTTCGACCCCTTCGGCGATTACCTCCAGATTAAGCTGCTTGGCCAAAATAATAATCGTCTGGATAATGGCGCGCTTCGAAGGCGAATCGCTCTGCTGCATGTACAGCTTATCTATCTTTAACGTCTGGAAAGGAATCAGATCGATGGAGCCAAGCGCGGAATAACCCGCCCCAAAGTCATCCATTGAAATCTGAACGCCCATCTCCCGGATGGTCTTCAATTGCTCGATAACATCCTCGACATTGTGCATTACAATGGTCTCCGTAATTTCCAGCTCCAGGAGACGGGCATCCAGTCCGGAATGCAGAAGCGCCGAGATGACCATATCCTCGAGATTTTTGCTGTCGAACACGCTGACGGACATGTTAACCGAGACGCTTAGCGGTTCCGCTCTGCCTTCATTCCATTCGAAGCAGTCCCGGCAGGCTTGTCCCAGCACCCAGCGGGTAATCGGAACGATAAGTCCCGTCTCCTCCGCGATCGGGATAAATTCCTCCGGAGGAATCCGGCCTAGAAAAGGATGATTCCAGCGCAGGAGCGCTTCTACGCCGATCGCCCGGTTAGCCGCCGCATCCCACTTGGGCTGATAATGAACAACGAACTGCTCTCTCGGCAAGGCGAGCCGGAGATCCTTCTCCAGCTCCATCCGGCGCAGCAGCTCCCGCTCCATCTGCTCGTCGTAGAGGCAGTATTGGTTCTTGCCCCTGCGCTTCGCCTGGTACATCGCGGTATCCGCCGCAATCAGGAGCGACGATCTCTCATTCCCGTGCTGCGGAGACAAGCTGATTCCGATACTGCCAGTGACATATAGTTCATTGCCCTCTAGAAGATAAGGCTTGCGGATGTCCTCCAAAATCCGACTGGCGAGCTGCTCCACCTCGTAAGGCTCCATCCCTCTTGTCACCAACAAGAATTCGTCGCCGCCAAGGCGGAAGGTTTGGGCCCCTTCGCTCACATGGGAACGAAGCCGCTTGGCCACAGCCTGTACAAGCAAATCGCCGACGTCATGGCCCAACGTGTCATTAATGATTTTGAACTGATCGAGATCAAGGAAGAGCAAACCGTACGTACGGGCTTTATCCAGCTTTTGATCGAAATACCGATTCATCGCATGGCGGTTCGAAAGTCCGGTCAACGGATCGCTGTAGGCCATGCGTTCAAGCACGGTACGATCCAAATAAATGGCAATCCAGGTAACGAGCATAATCAGGAGAGTAACCAAAGTGACGCTTATTAGAAGAAACAGATTAATCGGGATATCTTCCGTTAATGAAGAAGCAGCCGGTTCACCGCACCAGAAGGACGCGGCTCCCATTCCGGTGTAATGCATTCCGCATACCGCCAGCCCCATTAACGAAGCCGCCGCCCATTTGGACCACGCAGCCTTGCTGCCGTCCCTGAAATTGATAAAGAAATACAGAGCCGCGCAGGAGGCCAAGATGGCGATCACGGCGGATAATATGACTATAATTGGGTTATATTGTATAGACATTGTGGGAGAATGCATGGAGGCCATTCCCGTGTAATGCATGGCGACGATTCCCGCCCCCATGATAAAGCCGCCCCCGAGGAGCTTAAGGCGGTTAATTTCTTTTGCCAGCGTTAAATAGAAGGCGACGTAGGAAGCGCAAATGCTTGCGGTAATCGACAATAGGGTAACGGGTACGTTATAGGCAATGGGAATACCGATATGAAACGCCATCATCCCGATAAAATGCATGGTCCACACCCCGCTGCCCATGACAAAGGCGCCTGCGAGCATCCAGCCCAGCTGCACCTTTCCTTTGGACTGCGAGATTTTGTACACCAGATTCAAGGCAGAGTACGAAACGAATAACGCGATGATGAATGAGAGAAGAATAACCCAGCCGTTATACTCTCCGTGTAATGTGACCAAACGTCCCCCACCTTCCGAGACTAGTTCTCCGGACATGTCTGATGTGACTAAAGTCTAATATTTTTGTATACATATACCATTATACGAAAAGCGACGGAATGCAACATATTTTTATTTAGAATTAAGGTTTTTGGACGATTGTTTTGTTATAGTAGGTGAAGATTGTAAAAATAGTGCCTTTTTGTTGAAGGGAGTTTATTAACAATGGAAAACAAGGACTCGCAGCACAAAAGAGAAAATGAGGAACTCGACACGGCTGCGGAGCAAGAGAATCAACAATACGTCTATGAGGATGACAACAAAGACGATCAAGCCGTAGATGCCCTTCAAGACGAGAAAGACGAAGAGGTCGAAGAGGAAGAGCGCAAGCAAGCTCCTACTTCCGAGACTCCGGCACAAGCAGCGGGCGGCCGCAGCGGCGGCAAAGCTTGGATCGCCGTTTCCGCGATTCTCGCCATCGTGCTTATTATCGTTCTGATTAAACCACCGTTTGGCGCGGGCGACAAAGCGGTTGCAACGGTTAACGGTGTTAAAATTTCGAAGGACAAGCTGTATGATTCCCTCGTGGAGCAAGGCGGCAAGTCGACGCTGGACAACATGATCACGCAAGAGCTGATCGACCAAGCAGCGGAAGACGCGAAAGTAACGGTTACCGAAGCAGACGTAGACAAAGAAATCGAGAACCTGAAGAAATCGTTCGGTTCCGAGGACGAGTTCAACCAAACGCTGGCGCAATACGGCATGACCGTTGACAGCCTGCGTCAAGATGCGGAAGTTCAAGTGAAAATCCGCAAAATTCTTGAGCCGCAAGTTAAAGTAACGGACGAAGACATTAAAGCTTACTACGACCAGAACAAAGCATCCATGTCGACGCCTGAGCAAATCCGCGCTTCGCATATCCTCGTAGCTACGAAGGAAGAAGCGGAAGATATCTTGAAGCAGTTGAAAGCCGGCGCAGACTTCGCGACTCTGGCGAAAGAGAAATCGACGGATACAGGCACGAAAGACAACGGCGGCGACCTGAACTTCTTCGGGAAAGGCTCCATGGAGCCCGCTTTCGAAGACGCGGCATTCAAGCTGAAAAAAGGCGAGCTGAGCGGCATTGTTCAGACAAGCTACGGCTACCACATCATCAAGAAAACCGATGAGAAAGCAGCTGTAACGCCTACGCTGGAAGAGAAGAAAGAAGACATCAAGTACCAGCTGGTTACGCAAAAAGTAAGCGAGCTGTCCTCCAACTGGATGGCGGACCTGAAAGCTAAAGCAAAAATCACGAATACGCTTGATCCCGCTGCGGCTGAAGAGTCCCCGGCGGCAAGCGCGGCAGCAAGCCCTGAGGCAAGTGCGGCGGCTGGCAACGCTTCGACTAACGCAGCGAAATAAATCGAAAGGCTGTCCCCTTAAGGACAGCCTTTTTGCTTATTTATGGTATGATGATTTTAGAAAAACAGATCCTTAGGAGGGCCATATGAGCCAGTTTCAAGTGAACAGCTATACCGACACGTTTAAGATTTACGAACTAATCGAGGAGAGCACTTCGTCCCGCATTCGGGTATGTCCGGAGCGCGGCGGCATCGTTATCGGCTGCCAGCTGAACGGACTTGAAGTATTCTACCTGGACAAAGCAACGTTCGAGCATCCCACTGCGAACATCCGCGGCGGCAATCCGATCCTGTTCCCGATCTGCGGACAGCTCGAGAACAAAACCTATACTTGGAACGGCCAATCGTACGAGATGGCTAACCACGGCGTAGCCCGCACCTCCGTATGGGAAGTTGCCGGCACCAATACCGATGGCGAGGCTTCGATTACCATTGTTCTTCGCAGTAATGAAGAGACCAAGCAAAGCTTCCCGTTTGATTTCGAAGTGAGCTTCACATATGCGCTGGTGAATGGCGAGCTTCATATCCGCCAGCAATACCGCAACCTGACGGAAGGCGAAGCGATGCCTTTCTACGCCGGCTTCCACCCTTACTTCAATGCCGATTCGAAAAAACTTCCGTACGAGACCGATGCGACTACCTACCTCGACTACAACGACATGGTTGAGAAGCCTTACACCGGCGAGCTGGATCTGGACGGCATGGTGGAATCCGTTACCCTGCTTGGCGCCAAGAAGCGCGAGATCGCGTTCCCGGTCAGCGGTGGCGCTCGCGTGCGCATGACGTATGACGATATTTTCAAATACGTCCAAGTGTGGTCCGTGCAGGACAAGCCATTCGTCTGCGTCGAGCCATGGATGGCTATGACCGGCGAACTGAACCGCCAGGAAGAGCTCGTAATGCTCGAATCCGGCGAGGCGGTAAACGCCAACCTGACGATCAGCTGCGAACGATAACATTTGGAAGGCCTTCCCTCAGGGAAGGCCTTTTTATGTTCGGCGGGCACTCGGCGCGGTTTACGGCGTTTTCCCGGGCTTAACGATGCGCCGCATCGTTAAGGGACTAGCAAGGTTACTTTTTTTCCAGCTTAACGATGTCGCGCATCGTTTAGCTTGCTTGTTTCGCCTCTTTTTCGCCAATTGCGGGCATTTTCCCCTTGCTTAACGATGCGCCGCATCGTTAAGGGACTAACAAGGTTACTTTTTTGACACCTTAACTATGTCGCGCATCGTTAAGGTGGCCCGTCGCGCCTAAGTTCCGCCGTTTGCGGACGTTTCCCTGGGCTTAACGAACGATGCCATCATCGTTAAGCCCTTCTCTTCATGGGAATGCCTCCTCCTCGCCAAGTGGTATACACAGGAGCGTTTCTGCCTCATAATACGTGAGAATGGTTCAAACAGAAGGTGGCGCTCATGAACGATATAGAGGAAACGATCGCGCTTATTACGAAAGCAAGCGGCAGAAGGTCGGCTTATCATTTTACGCGGGCAAGTAATTTGCGGGGGATCGCCCATTTCGACTCGATCTGGTCGAGTCAACATCTGCTGCCGGAATCAACTGGCGAGCGACGGACCTCGAGAGAAGAGGTATCGTACGAGGGAGCTTCGATTACGGTTAATTCGCATCTTCGCATACCCGAGGCTATGATGGAAGCGGGCTGCTCGGTTGAAGAGTTCCGCAACTTTATAGACAAGCATATCTTCTTCTGGCCAACCAAAAGGGATTGCCTCAAGATGCTGACGACATACATGCGGCGAGAACCAGACGAAGCATTTGCCGTACTCGAATTCGAGGCAAGCGAGCTGCTCCTCGCGCACAAGGAGTCTGTCCGGTTGTCCAAATACGACTCAGGCAGCTCGCCGCGTTTTCCGAAGAGCTGCAACTACCGGAAGAGTCCGGCGATGTTCGTATCCCTCGCGGATTTTGGACGCAGAACGGATCATGCGGTCCCCGTCAAGCCTTCGGAGATCAAGGAAATTCTTATCGAAGAGCAGGCACACTCCATTACCCGGCTGCTCAGGTCCGTTTACGCACCGACCCAAGAGCATGTGCCTCCGGCATGGCTGCCAAATTACCAGCCCCTCGACCACCTGCTCCCCATTAATGAAACAGAAGTTTAACTTAGCGTGCGAGCTACATTGGAGTTCATCCAACAAAATGGGATGTTATCGGGCCATCGCTCGGGCTACATTGGATTGGCTACAGTAAAATCGGCTTATCTAAGCAATATCGGCTCATTCTGGTCTTCTGTCAATTAAGTAGACACTTATTTATGAAACTTGGAGCTGCTGGTAGTACAGTTTTTCGAATGAAACTGGGGATTTGTAGCCAAGCGTAGAGTGAATACGAATTCGGTTATATTC
>NZ_NMOK02000017.1:0-96990 GCF_003399985.2 Paenibacillus sp. ATY16
GCTCGTTGTTCAGTTTTCAAAGAACAATTTTTCAACAACGCGGTATATCATATCACGTTATCGAATTCAGTGTCAAGCTTTATTTTCCATCGAATTTCTATATGATATTCAGCTTTTCGTCCGAACCGCTTGTCTCTCGCGGCCGGAATAAGAATATACCATGGATTCTAATTCAAGTGCAAGCATTTTTTTAAAATTTTATTCATTCCAAAATATTGAAGCATGTCCAACACGGCTTCTTAACACGGTAGGATGGATGATTCGTAAAAAAACAAAAAACTGCGTAAAATAACGCCGTTGGCCGTTAACAGCCCACAAAGCATTGCTCGCAGGAGGTGAACCAAATGTCCAAGCAGCAAGGTCATGCGAATAAAAACACGCAAACCAAGTCTTCCGATAAGAAAGGCAATTCCTCCGGCAACAACCACTAATTAAAAAAGCAGAGATCTTTGCGCAAAGATCTCTGCTTTTTTTACAAGTCGTACTTGCTTCCATTAAGGGCGGACTTCATATACATGAAAATAGTATCATCTTCCGAAATAAACCCTTACATTAATGGAGGTTAAGCCTGAGGATGCCATTTCCAAGCAGTTCGCAATTCGTTCCCTTGAAACAAAACAATATAAACGTAGTTGATCCCGTCCGTGACGTTAACCCGGATGAAACAGACATTGTAGGAGATGCCCAGTTTCCCGCAGCTTACTATGCGTATGACGGAACCAACGTTTATTTTCGCATACGCCTAAACACGGACCCTAGGTTCAAAACCAGCTTCCGCAATTTCGCTTGGGGCGTATTGTTCGACACCGACAACAACCCGGCTACTTACGAATGGGAACTCGTCGTAAACGGATTGGACAACGAGGTACAGCTGATCGTGAACACCGTCAAGCTGCCAAATCTGCTAACCGACCAGGCGGAAGGAACCGACGGCAAAGGAAAGCCAAGCTTCAACGAAGCGATTTGCAATTTCGATATCGCAAGAGCCCAGCCCGCTGATGACGGCTCCCAGCTAGGCAGCGCAACCAATTATTTTATCGATTTCTTTGTTCCCGCACAAACGTTATTCTCCCTCCTTGGCATTTCCGCTCAGACTTCCATTCGGTTCTTGTTTTTTACAGCAACGAACAATAACAACTTCAATAAAGACTTTATTGGAGTCGGCCAAACCTTAAGCACATTATTCTGCGATCCGGTTACCATTGCCGGTGGAGACGTGCGGGCGAAGCTGACCGTCACGCAAACCGTACTTCCTTCCGTTTTCCCCGTCGTCGCCGGCCAGAGCTCAAACTTCACGGGAACAATTAACGTTGCAAATACGGGAAGAAGCCAGGCAACTACGATTTTTCTCCAGGCGCCATTCTTGTTCGATAAGCCCATTTCTTTATCCGTCGCGCAAAAAACGCAAGGTACTACGGCATACAATATTACAACAAATACATTAACCTGGTACATCGGCAACTTGGCCGCAGGAGCGGCAGCTTCGCTGACCTATCAAGCCTCCGGTCAATTCAATGCGGCTGGCTCCAGAACGGTTGATTCCAAAACGGTCACCGCCGTCGACAGCTTTACCGGCGGCACGATCGATACGCCAGTATCTTCGGCTGCGGTATCCGTTGTCGCTCTTGGCGGGGTAACCGGTACAATCATCGACAAGTCTACCGGCTTGCCGCTTACCGGGGTAAACGTCCAAGCCACGGCTGTACCCGCAGGCACAAATACCGGTCAGACTACTTCAAATGGCGGAGGCGTATACGGCCTTCCCCAGCTTCCTGCCGGAAGCTACAATCTCGCCTTCAGCCTTAATGGCTATCAAGCCGCTGCGGCAGCAGCAACTGTTATCGCTGGAGCCGTTCAAACCGTAAACATCACTCTTGTACCGATTCCGGCTGTCGTCCAGGGTACGATAACGGCTTCCGGCACCGGCGGTCCAATTGCCGGCGCGGTTGTGAGTGTTACGGATTCGATTGGCGTGCTGACAACCCAGACTGTTACGAACGCCGCAGGTTCTTACGTCGTAAACGGATTGACTCCCCGGTACTACCGGGTTAGCTTTTCCGCCGATCAATATCAGGCACAAGACTTTCCCGTTACCTTATCGGTTGCCGAGAACCGGATATTAAATGCCGCGTTAGCGCCCAATCCGGGAACGATCACCGGAGCAGTCACAAACGCGCAAACAGGAACACCATTACCCGGCGTGCTGGTTGAAGCTCTCGATAATCGCAACAGCATATTGGCATCCGCTACCACCGATGCCGCGGGCATTTATACGATTGCCTCGCTGTCTCCCGCGACAAATGACAGGCTTCGATTATCCGCCGATACTTTCGTGGCGCAGGTTATCGGTTTTTCTATAGCCGCAGGACAAACCAAAACCGTAAACGCCGCTTTATCGCCCGTCGCTGGAGCACTGTCCGGTACCATTACGGATGCCGTAACGGGGGCACCGCTCGCAGGAACAAGCATCCGGGTCTTTACCTCGGAAGGCATCACGCTTCAAACCACCTCCACGGCTGCAGACGGAAGCTATACGATTCCTTCGCTAGCGCCCGGCTCCTATTCCATAATCATCGCCGAGGAAGGTTACGCGGGCCAGACGATTGGGGCCATGATAAAAGCCGCTTCTACAACAACGCTTAATGTCGGGCTTGAGCAGCTTGCCGGCGCAATCAGCGGACGGGTTACGGATTCAGTAACGGGGGCATCCGTTCAAGACGCGATTATCCGGGTCTTTTTAAATAATATTATCGTGGTCAGAGTAGCCACTCTGGAAGACGGGTCTTATGATATCGGGAATTTGGCTCCCGGCGTTTATTTTGTCACCATTAGGGCTGACGGGTACGGCGGACAATCCTTTAGCGTAACGGTCAATCCAGGCCAGACGACCACCGAGAACTTTATTCTATTCCCTATTCAGGGTTCGCTTACAGGTACGGTAACAAACGCTGCGGGCAATCCTATTGCCGGCGCGATCATCTCGCTTAATGTCAACGTTGCTGGAGGCGGCTTGCTTCTTACCCGCTTTGTGACCCAAACGGACGGCACTTATCTGGTCGAAAATTTGCTGCCATTGCAATATCTCGTAACTGCGGCTGCCACCCCTTATCAAAGCACTTTCCAAAGCGTTGCCGTTGTGGCGGACACCCGCTCGGTTCTCAACTTCGTGCTAGAACCAAATCCCGGCTCCGTTATGGGAACCGTTGTTGATTCAAACGGAGTGCCTGTAGCAGGAGCGGCTGTCGCGATCAAGATGCTGTCAGGAACAGGCGTTGTTATCGCTACTATTTTCTCCGATTCGGACGGACATTTCCTGGTCAGCACCCTTACTCCAAGTATTTATACCATTCTGGCATCTGCCGCCGATTTCCAAACGGCATCCGCTACTCTGGGCGTTACGTCGGATCAGACTGCCAATGTCCGGTTGGTTCTTTACCCGGATCCGGGAAGCATCGCCGGACAAATTACAGATGCGGTCACAGGCTCAACCATATTAGGCGTAGCCGTAACCCTCACCGACAGCAATAACTTTCTCGTTGCTTCATTAATTGCGGATACAAAAAGCGGATACCAATTCGACGGCCTGCCTCCGGGCAGCTACACGGTAGCCGTTCACGCTCTGAATTACGAGGGAGAAGTGCTGGGAGGCATCGTTCATTCCAACTCCATTTCACCAATCAATTTTACCCTTCAGCCAAATCCCGGCACCTTGGCAGGAGAAGTCTCGCCGGCCATAGGCGGCGCAGTCGTTCAATTGTTCAACAATAATAACATTCTTATATCTTCCGTCTTCACACGGCCAGACGGGACCTTTACTTTTATCGGGGAAAAAATAGGCTCATATTATGTGACGGCGATTGCCATGGGCTACTCCTCTCAAGCTGCAGGAGCTTCCATTCTTAGCGGACAGACGACCCATGTAACGATTAATCTCTCGCCTAACCCCGGTCAAATATCCGGCACTGTCATTGATCCTGCGGGCAATCCGATTCCGACAGCTGTCGTGAAAGTACTAAACAGCAATGAATCCGTCCGCGGAATCGGTCCGACGCAAGGAGACGGCAGCTATGTCATTGATGCAATACCTGCTGGGACTAAAACAGTCATTGCATCCGCTCCAAACTTCAGCACCCAGGTACAAGGCGCATTTGTGGACCCCGGCGAAATCGTAAACGGAGTTAACTTCGTGCTTACGCCGGACCCGGGCACACTTAGCGGACAAATCACCGATCAGTCAACAGGGTTAGTAATACCTGGCGCAAGCGTCGAAATCCGGCTGAGCGAGGCTACCGGCCTCTCGATTGCCTCCGCAACCACAACGCCATTCGGTAATTTCCAAATAAGCGGGCTGCAGCCCGGTTCGTATACCGTTATTGCCAAAGCCAATCATTATGCAACCGGCGCACTCGGAACATCCGTCGAAAGCAACGGATTCTCTTTGGCAAACTTGGCATTAAGTCCATTATTCGGCGCAATTAGCGGTACGGTAACCGATACGGCAGGCCATCCAATCGGAGCAAACGACACAAGAATAAAGCTCTACTCCAAAGACGGCACCTTGATTGAGACTATATTCGTCGAGGTAGACGGAACCTTTCTCATTAACGGCGTATCGGCGGGTGAATATGTCCTTTCGGTATCTTCTCCTTTCTTCGAGACGGAAACCATCGGCCTTACGGTTAGAGCAGGCACTACAACCTCCGTACAGATTCAACTAACACCGCAGACCGCGACAGTAATCGGGACGGTTAAAAATAGTGCCACCTCAGCTCCAATTAGCGGCGGCCTTATCATTCTTACCGATATTGACGGACTTCCCGTTGATACGGTCTTTACCGATGATACGGGCAGCTTCACGATTTCGGGCGTCCCTGCTGGCAACTTAGTCATCTCGGCTGTGGCATCCGGCTTCGGGACCGGAGTATCGGCCGTTGTCACGCGAAGCGGCCAAACTTCCGTTACGGGTCTGCAGCTTACCCCGCTTCCGGGCGCAGTCGCAGGCTTCGTCAGCGATCTGACCAATGGAGCCAACGTAGCGGGAGCTGAAATCCGGATAACCGACGCTTCTACAGGCGCAGTGGTCGGTACCATTCTTAGCGATAACGGCGGAGAATACGCATTCCCGGCATTAGCTCCGGGCAGCTATAAAGCAATCGCCAATGCACCCGGCTACGCTGCCGAGTTTGGCGGATTTACTATAGCTTCAGGCGAGACTACCCGCTACAGCTTTGCCCTGCAACCATTGCCCGGACGGTTAATAGGCAGCGCGATAAATAAGCAAACCGGTGCACCGCTAGCCGGCGTTACGGTCCAATTGCTTCAATACAACAACTTCGGGCCGCCTCTATCTACGTTGTTAACCGACAATAACGGTCAATTCGATCTTGGCGAAGTAGCCGCCAGCAATTACGCATTAACCGCTTCGCTGCAAGGATTTACAACCCAGCAATCCTCTACCCTTGTTAAGCGGGGGGAGACAACGATCGTCACTTTTGCGCTTGTTCAAATAAAAACCGGAGTCGGCGGTACGGTAACTACCGGTCCGGGACGCCAGCCGCTCCCAAACACCTCCGTCACCATCGTCGATAACAACGGCGTAACCGGAGGCAACGGAATAACTGACAGCAACGGCGAATACGTTGTGCCTAGCATTCCGGCCGGTGAGCAGACCATTGTGGTAAGCCAGCCATCCGCGGGTACGTCAACAACGGCCATTCCGGGGCAGCTCGGCCAGACGCAAACCGCTAACGTTGCCATATCGGCAGTTGACCAATCTTTCCCTATAACGGGTATCGTCACGAGCAATGTCGATGCCGCTCCAATACCAGGTTCCGTTGTTCATGTATTGGATGCTTCGACGAAAATAGCGGTTCAAACCGCCATTACGGATCTTAATGGTTCTTACACGACAAACCCTGTTCCGCCAGGCACGTACAACGTTACGGGAACTGCGCCTTCGTACGGCTCTGCAGCAACTTCGCTGACGACTAATGCAACCACTATTTCAAGAGCAGACCTTACGCTAAGCGCAGCATTCGGAACGCTTCGCGGCACGATCAGAGATACTTCGGGCAACCCGCTGGATTTGGCGCTCGCCGAGATTAATACGGCCAACCGTGAATTGATCCGGCAAATCATCAGTAACAGCAGCGGTCAATACGCCTTCTCCAATATTGCGGCAGGCATGCCAACAGCGGAATTTTCCTTCCCGGGCAAGCAAACCGCGGTACGCATGCCAACGATCCTCGACGGCCAGACCACAATCTTGGATATCACTCTTATTGACGAAGAAGAGGAATAGCTGGAGAAATTAACCAGCGGTTCCTGCGCATTTGAATGTTCTTCCGATCGCTGTTGCCCCCGAATTTCTTCATTCCAAACCGCTTTAGCGGTTGAAATTGGGGGCAAAGGCGAACACTACCGTTTCTGTTATGGAGAGGAAACAAAAAAGGACCACGGAAGTTAATCCGTGGTCCTTTTTGCTGCACTGCCTCATAATAAGCATCCTGTTTCGGTGGGCCGGAAGGTGACGCATCACCTCACGAGATAACCATCCCCTCCCCAACTAGCCTCCGATTATCGATTATCCACTTTCTCCGGATACATATCATGATTAAACAGCCGCTGCTCGGCCATTTGCTCGTATTTGGTACCCGGCTTGCCGTAGTTGCAATACGGATCGATCGAAATGCCGCCGCGCGGCGTGAACTTGCCCCATACCTCGATGTAACGAGGCTGCATCAGCTCGATCAGGTCGTTCATAATAATGTTCATGCAGTCCTCATGGAAATCGCCATGGTTGCGGAAGCTGAACAGGTACAGCTTGAGCGACTTGCTCTCGACCATTTTTACATCGGGAATATAGGAAATATAAATCGTCGCGAAATCCGGCTGGCCCGTCATTGGGCACAGGCTTGTGAATTCCGGACAGTTAAACTTCACGAAATAATCCCGGTAAGGATGTTTATTATCGAAAGCCTCCAGCACCGCAGGCGAATATTCCATCGGATAACGCGTTCCCTGATTGCCCAGCAGGCTGATTCCTTGCAATTCCTCTTCGTTTCTTCCAGACATTGAATTGTCTCCCTTCTTCCTAAACACCGCGTTTGTTGCCCCATACCAGGGCATGTAGCTGCGGAAGCACTCTAACGTTCGTCATATCTTCGCGTTTCATAACTTGTTCAATAAGCCATTCATAGCGTTCAATCAGCTTGGCCGCCAGCTTCCCGTTATCTCCCTCAATCAAATCGTCATTGCCCGTCTGCACAAAAAAAGTCACGTCCGGGTAACGGTTATGCACCTTGGCGGCATAAGCCAAATCCTGTTCATCAAATACAACAACCTTCAAGCTGAAAGGGTTACTTCCACCTAAAAGCTTCTCAACGATTTCGTCAAGCACTTCCCAATTCGTCGTCATGCCGGAGCTTGGAGGCTTCGGCGACAAGGTCAGCTCGTCAATAGCTAGAAGCCAATCCTGCCAACGGCTGCCTTGCGTCTCTACCGCAACGCGAACGCCGTCGCGATGAAGGGCATCCACCAGCTCATCCGCATTTTTCAGCAAGGCCGGATTGCCGCCCGACAAGGTCACATGGGAAAAGGTATTCCCTCCGAGCTCCCGGAGCTCGCCTACAATCTCGCCTGCTGTCAGCATGCGGATATCGTCTTTCCCCGTTCCGTCCCATGTAAATGCGGAATCGCACCACGAGCAGGAGTAATCGCAGCCTGCGGTACGGACGAACATCGTCTTTTGCCCGATAACCATTCCTTCGCCCTGCACGGTTGGCCCGAATATTTCCATGACCGGAATACGTTTCTCAGCCATGGCTTGCCGCCTTCTTCGGACGGTAAATGCAGTAGCTGGTTGGCGTCTCTCTCAGGAAAACCTGTACGCAGGTTGCCTTATTCGGGGTTTCGTCGAGAAAAGCTTGGACAATCTCGTAAATCGTCCGGGCAACAACCTCAGTGGTTGGAAAACGGTTCGGGTCGTTATTGTCAAATACGTCTGTATGATCATTCAAATACGTATGGTCAAAGCGGTTATGAATAAGCTTCTTCACCGCTGCGAAATTCACCAGAAATCCGGACGAATCGAGCTCATCGCCGGCAATCGTCACGTTAGCGAAATACGTATGCCCGTGCACGCGCGCGCAATGTCCCGCTTCCTCGGTAGGAATGGAATGCGCTGCGGCAAACTGCATGTCTTTGTTTAATTCATATTGAAAGGAATGCTGGACGCTTGGATAAATTTGCTGAATCATTCCGCTTTCCCCTCCTCTTTGGAGGCCAAGTAACGGTTCAGCCCCTGGCTCCGCAGCTTGCAGGCCGGGCATTCTCCGCATCCATCCGCAATTACGCCGTTATAGCAGGTTAATGTCTTGGTCCGTACATATTCAAAAGCGCCAAGCTGGTCAGCCAGCTCCCAAGTCTCGGCTTTATCTAGCCACATCAGAGGCGTCTCGATCACAAACGGGTAATCCATCGACAAATTAAGCGTTACATTAAGCGATTTGATAAAAATATCCCGGCAATCCGGATAACCGCTGAAATCCGTCTCGCATACGCCGGTTACGATCGCTCTTGCTCCGATCTGCTTCGCAAGCACCGCCGCAAAGGACAGGAACAATAAATTCCGGCCGTCTACAAACGTAGTCGGCAAGCCGCCTTCCTGATGCTCGATCTCGATATCCGAGCGGGTCAGAGCGTTAGGTGTCAGCTGACCCAGCAGCGACATGTCAAGCACATGATGCCTTACCCCTAGCTCTTCGGCAATCTGCGCGGCGCATTCCAGCTCGAGCGCATGTCGCTGCCCGTAGTTGAAGGTGACCGCTTCTACCTCTTCGTAGCGTTCCAGCGCCCAGAACAGACAGGTTGTGCTGTCTTGCCCGCCGCTGAATACGACTACCGCTTTTCCTTTTTTCATCTTCCTTCTCCTCCCTTAAATGAGGGAGAGACCCTTCGAACAAAACCCTGTACACATGTCTCAAAACGAAAAAAATGGAATCAGAATAGATTCCAGTTCTTAGTTTTTTATAGAGGGAGTTCGCGAACCTCTCCTGAAGCTTCTGCTCCAGCATTTATTCGAATGTACCTACGTACTATACCATATCTCTAGTTATCCGGCTATATGCCAATTAATCGAAATCCTTGTGATGCCATTCGTCTTCCGGCAAGCCAAGATCTTCGCCAGAGAAACGCTGCTCGCGGAACGGATCGGCATAATTATGGAAGCCGTTTCTTTCCCAGAAGCCCGGACGGTCTTCCTTCATGAATTCAATCCCCCTGATCCACTTGGCGCTCTTCCAGAAATACAGATGCGGAACAAGCAGCCGCAGCGGCCAGCCATGCTTGGCGGTCAGCTGTTCACCGTCGAAGCTGTGCGCCAGCAGGATGTTGTCATGCAGCAGATCTTTAAGCGGAAGATTCGTCTCGTAGTCCTGATCGGCGTGGATCATGACGTATTTGGCTTCCGGATTCACTTGAACCAGCTTCATCAGATCCGTGAATCGAACGCCTTCCCATTCGGTATCCAGCTTCGACCAACGGGTAACGCAATGAATATCGTTCATCTGCTTTATCTGAGGAAGAGCCATCAATTGCTCGTATGTAAACACCTTTTCCTCTTCCACTTCGCCAAATACGCGCAAGGTCCATGTGGACATATCGTACTCCGGCACTTCCCCTTCATGCAGGATCGGGAAGCGGTCCGTCGTTGTCTGACCGGGCGGCACGCGATGAGCCAGCTCGGGAGCGACATTCGCCTTGAGTGAAGGAGCTTTCTTCAAACGTTCCGCTTTCTTGCTTGTGTTCATGTTGTTAGCCTCCTGAAAGAATGATCACCCTAACAGCTGAGAGTAGGCCGTTCGCGATGATTCTTGCTTCGTAAGCCTAAGCTTATGTATTTCCATTCTACTATAGCATGCAATCCGTGACTTGCGCCTTTCGGCTATTGACACCAATTTGTAACAATGATAATATTTCCATACAATTCCGAGTGGATTAATCAAATTAATTTATTCTATTTATTTCAATGGAGGTTTTGAATGATGAATGTACGGAACAAATGGATCCTTTCCGGATCGCTGGCATTATCCCTTCTTTTCTCTGCCGCCTTGCCCCTGTCCGCAGCCCAAGCTGCGGCAAGTCCAACAGTCTTGCAATCTTCTACTACATCTATAACAGAATACGAGCAGTTCTTGCAAGAGAAATTCGGCATTGCTTTCCAGCAAGGAACGGTTACAAAGGGACAATTCATTCAGCAAGTAGCCAAGGTGCTTCATCTCGGGGCTGCCAAATCCCAACCGGTCTTCAGCGATCTTGGAGCCGACAGTCCTTATTATTCATCCGCAGCGGCATTATATGAGCAGGGGATTATCACTTCTCTAAAAATCGAGGCCGATAAGCCGCTCCAAGCAACCAGCGCGCTTTTTATCGCCGTAAAAGCAGCCGGCCTGGCCGAGCTTGCCCATTCTTACCCGCAAAGCAAAACAACCGACGCGCTGAAGCAAATCGGCTACTCGCCTGCAGGACTTAGCCTGTCCGCCGCGCAGGAGCTTGCGGCTGCCGTACATAGCGGACTGCTTCCTTCCTCCTTCTATAAAGAAGTGAAAGGAAAAGCCGCATCGGCTGATCTGGCGGAAGCCCTTCTCGTACAGATCCTTTCCATTAAAGGAGAGTATAAGCATTATATCGGTTATACTTCCGATGCCGATATCTACGGCAAGCTGGCGGATGCCTACAACACCTCCGATATCATTCAGTCGCCTGAGCTCCAAACGGTAGTGGATACGGCCCTTAAGCAAAATCTCGTTACCGGCTACAATCTGAAGGATAACCGTTTCGACGCCAACTTCGTCGATTCGCTCACTCTTACATACGGCCACGATAACCTGAAGCATGCGGTTCAGCTGATCGGCTTGCTCCGCAGCGAAGGAATCCGTGCCAAAGTACAGTTCGAGCCTAAAACTTCCGCATTCATTTATTTGAAGGAGTGGGGCGAGCCCGTTCAAACGGAGAACTATAAGGTGGTCCAAATCGAGAACGGCAATTACATCGCTTACGCCAAAGAATACGATCTGAAATTCGAATTCGCGAATGCCGCGGACAAAGCCCGCTTCCAGCCGGTTATTCTGCAATACGCGAAGAAAAACAGCGAGGACCAGACCGGCCTTATCGCCAGCTCATGGTGGCAGCCGCTCTACTATTCCGCAACCAAGCTGGATGACTATATCCAAATCACAAACAACAAAATTACAGGAGCAGGCCACTATTACGCGCAATCCTTCTCGTTAAACGAGCCGTCCGCCGCTATTGCGGAAGGATTCAAAAAACTTGGCACTGGCCTCGACATCCAATCCTATCCGATTTGGGTCGACAAACCATTCTTTAATTATCTGAACGGCGAATCCCTATGATCCTATAGTAAAAAATATGGACTGTCCCATAGCCATCTGGCTGCGGGACAGTCCTTTTATGATCATTTATTCTTCCGATGCATCGCTCTTCGGATCCAGATTCGCTGCCATCCGGATGAAGATATCCGTTGCTTTATCAATATCGTCAAGCTCGAAGCCGTCATACAGTTTAAGCATAATACGCTCGCGCATTTCCATGACATGATCCACCAGCTTGCGGCCTTCGTCGGTTACGCTTAGCATAACGATACGACGGTCGTACTCGCTCCGCGAACGCTCCACGTAGCCCAGGTCGATCAGGCGATCCGAAATTCCCGTTACGGCGCCGCTTGTAATACGAAGCCATTCTGCCATGGCAGATGCCTTCTGGGGTCCATGCTGCGCAAGAATAATAACCATCTTGCCTTCCGTCATCCCAAGGCCGTGAACATTAAACCGGTTATATTCCGCGTTAATCAGCCTGCGCAGCTTGCGGAAAACGTCATCCATCTCTCTTAGTTTAAGAAGCTTCTCCTGATCCAGATTCATCCATCCACCCTCGCTAATACATTCATATCTATAAATATACCGTGTTTTGAACGCATAGCCAAGTCCAGCCCTAAGAATTAAGCAAACCAATCGATTCTTTGCTGAGTACGATCTTCCTTGCGCCTTGCCAGAGAAAGCGCATAGCCTCTTGCAGCGGCCATGCCGCGGTAGACGCAGCTGCAGCGACAAGACCGTAACGGTGAGTGTCGGACAGTCCCATCACAACCGGATGCGAGCCGTATTCAGGCATTTCCTGAATAAGCTCTTTCATGGACGCAATCTGCGAAGCCGTTAATCGATCGGTAAACAGGCAAAAGGTCGCCATATGCGTCATCTCCTCCCAACAGCCGGGAGCCGCAAGCTTATGTTCGCTAGGCACTATCCGTTGCCGCTGGGCGAATATCAGCTCATCCTTGCAATAAACGGACAAGCTGTTCCGAAATTCTCCGTATTGGAACTTCTCTTGGCGCAGCGTACGTCCCGGACAAAGAATATCCGCCTGCATCCACACGGCTCCGGATTCCAAATAGACATTGGTTTCGCTGCGCAGACTGGCGTCCTTAAACAGCATAACCGGCTCCGGCATATGTTCAATAACGGCTTCTGGACCAAGCCGGAAGGTTTGACAAATCGAGGACCCCACCTCCCCGCCATCAAGCGGACTAGGATGAACCTTCATATAAGACTGGGTCGTGATATAAGCATGTGAGAAGCCATGCGCCTGCCATTCCATTTCGTACCGGTCCCCGACCAGCAGACCGGGAGAAGAATCCATAACGATTACAGCCAACTGGTCTTGAAGCGGAAAACTCTTGGCGATCTTAATGGGCGAGGTATGATACTTATCCGAGAGCCGTGTTGCACCTTCCTTAAAATGAAAGGAAGCGCGCAGCACAGAGTTCCGTACCGCGCGCTCTTCCCGTAAATCTGCAGCCATTCCTAATGCTTATGAGGCATGGAGCCGAGCTGCACGATATGGGTGTGCGCTTCACCCCGCGCATGCGCAAGCTCATGCTCCAGCCAGCCAACGATTTCGGCTACCCCATCGCCGCCAAACATGTTGGAAAAGACAAACGGACGATCGCCCCGCATCCGCTTCGAATCCGCATCCATCACTTCCAGGCTTGCACCGACATACGGGGCAAGGTCGATCTTGTTAATCACGAGCAGATCCGAACGCATAATGCCAGGGCCGCCTTTGCGCGGAATTTTTTCCCCTTGGGCAACGTCGATAATATAGATAAAGAGATCCACCAGCTCCGGGCTAAAGGCAGCTGCCAGATTGTCGCCGCCGCTCTCGATAAAGATCAGGTCCAGCTTCTCGAATCTGCTCTGCAGCTCTTCAATGGCTTCGAAGTTCATCGACGCATCCTCCCGGATAGCCGTATGCGGACAGCCGCCCGTCTCTACTCCGAGAATCCGTTCTTCGGGAAGCACTCCCGTATTTACGAGAATCCTCGCATCTTCCTTTGTGTAAATATCATTCGTAATAACGGCCAAGCTGTATTTCTCGCAAAGCTCCCTCGACAGCCGCTCCACCAACGCGGTTTTGCCCGAACCAACCGGACCTCCGATTCCGATCCGAACCGGACGCGATCCATCGATAACCGGCTTCTCCCATTCTTTATGCGTATGACCTTGACCTTGGCACATTGCAATTCCCCGCTTTCTCATTATGGTTATGACATAAATAAACGCGAATACAAACCCTCATGCCGGATCATGGCAAGCTCTGCCATCGGCATATTCGAATACGCCTCCTCGGGTTCCATCGACATGGCCAGCTCCGTTGCTTCGTCTATTCCTAACGACAACCTTGCGATAAGCGATTGCCCCTCGGTCTGCCCGATGGACATAAGCCTTAGGGCGCTGTTCACGCATGTAACCACGCAAGTGTACAAATAGCCTTGAATAGCCCGTTCTTCCTCTACGCCAAGCCGCCAGCAGATATAACCGTGTACAAGCGGATGGGTAGCCTGACATTTCCTATGCCGCAAAGCTTCATTGAATAACGACCAATCAAGCTGAGGATGAATGGCAGCGGCAAGCTGCAGCAGACGGCGCCCCATCTTCTCCATGCCAACTCTCGTCTCTACCGCAATCCGCTGTACATGCACAAGCCGCTCGACGGCAAACAACCGGTTCCAATCATCATGCGGAGCATCCCTGTATACAGCCCGGATGATCATTGCATCCGAGGTTGCCCAGCTTTGCCGCATCATAACCGAAGCATATTCATATAGCTGCGAGCTATGAACGATCCGCCCTTCCTGCACCATCGTCTCGAGACCAAACGAGTGGGAAAACCCGCCGATCGGCAGGGCAGAGTCCAACAGCTGCTGCATGGCGAGCCAAGCCGCGGAATTACCCATCAGCTAACCGCCCTTCCTTAGAATAAAAAGTAACGCTGAGCCATCGGCAGCGACTTCGCCGGCTCGCAGGTCACAAGCTCCCCATCCACCGTTACCCTGTAGGTCTCGGGATCAACCTCGATCAAAGGCGTTGCGTCGTTATGAATCATGTCCTTCTTCGTAACGGACCGGCAGCCCTTTACCGGCTCGATCCGTTTCTGTAGACCAAGCTTCTGTTCAATGCCGTTGTCAAACGCCGCCTGCGAGACAAACGTAATCGAGCTGCCGTATACGGCCTTGCCGAAGGAAGCGAACATCGGCCTGCCGAATACCGGCTGAGGGGTTGGAATGGACGCATTGGGATCACCCATTTGAGCGTAGGCAATACTGCCGCCCTTCAGCACCAAATCAGGCTTCACGCCAAAAAACATTGGCTGCCAGAGCACCAGATCCGCGAATTTGCCGACTTCGACCGAGCCAACCAAATGCGAAATGCCATGCGTGATGGCCGGGTTGACCGTATATTTCGCCACGTAACGCTTGATACGAAAGTTATCGCTTACGGTATCGGGCGACAGCGGCCCTCGCTGCCGCTTCATTTTATCCGCCGTCTGCCAAGTCCGTATAATCACCTCGCCAACTCTC
Source organism: Paenibacillus sp. ATY16 (assembly GCF_003399985.2). Classification (NCBI taxonomy): domain Bacteria; kingdom Bacillati; phylum Bacillota; class Bacilli; order Caryophanales; family Paenibacillaceae; genus Paenibacillus; species Paenibacillus sp. ATY16. The sequence goes on from NZ_NMOK02000017.1 coordinate 14,936, forward strand.
CCCATAGCCTGGGAATCCGAGCTGATCATGCTGAAGACACCGATATCATGAAGAATATCTTCCGCCGCTATCGTCTCCGGCCGGATCCGGGAATCCGCGAAAGCCACATCCTCCGGTATGCGGCTGTCCAGATGATGGCAGACCATAAGCATATCCAGATGCTCTTCTATGGTATTGATCGTAAAAGGCCTTGTCGGGTTGGTGGAGGATGGCAGCACGTTCAATTCCCCTGCCGCTACGATAATATCGGGAGCATGACCGCCGCCCGCGCCTTCCGTATGGTATGTATGAATCGTGCGGCCGCCAATCGCTCTAAGCGTATCCTCCACGAATCCCGCTTCGTTCAGCGTATCCGTATGAATCGCAACCTGAATGTCGTATTGATCGGCTGCCTTGAGGCACGCATCAATGGCCGCCGGAGTGGTCCCCCAGTCTTCATGCAGCTTCAGCCCAATCGCTCCCGCTTCAATCTGCTCGATTAACGGAGCAGTAAACGAAGCATTCCCTTTGCCCGTAAAACCAAGATTCATCGGAAACTGCTCTGCAGCTTCCAGCATTCTGCGCATATGCCAGGCCCCCGGGGTAACGGTTGTTGCGTTTGTTCCCGTCGCCGGCCCCGTACCGCCGCCTATCATCGTAGTGACGCCGGAAGAGAGAGCCGTCTCGATTTGTTGGGGACATATAAAATGAATATGCGCATCTATGCCGCCAGCCGTAATGATCTTCCCTTCGCCCGCAATCACCTCGGTACTTGCGCCAGCTATCATGCCGGGCGTAACCCCGTCCATAATGTCCGGATTGCCTGCTTTGCCTATCCCGACAATAAAGCCGTCTTTAATTCCGATATCAGCCTTCACGACTCCCCAATGATCGATAATAACGGCATTCGTAATAAGAGTATCAAGTACACCTTCATCCCGAAGAGCGCCGCTTGATTGTCCCATGCCGTCACGGATAACCTTACCGCCGCCAAACTTGCACTCATCGCCGTAAACGGTATAATCCTTCTCGATTTCGGCCCATAGCTCGGTATCCGCCAGCCGTACCGCATCCCCTGTCGTTGGTCCAAACATGGCCGCGTATCTATGCCTGTCAATGACGCTCATTCGCCTTCTCCTTCCCATGCGTTGAGACGCGCGCGGACTTCCTCCGGCAGCTTGCCGGCTTGCGCCTTGCCTTGGGATAGTCCGTTTAACCCGTAGGACAGCTTCGAACCGCCAAGCTCAACCAGCGTAACCGGTTTTTCTTCTCCCGGCTCGAACCGGATCGCCGTACCGGCAGGAATATGAAGCCTCATGCCAAAGGCCGCTTCGCGGTCAAACGATAAAGCCCGGTTTACTTCAAAAAAATGAAAATGAGAACCTACCTGAACGGGGCGATCGCCCGTATTCACAACGATCGATTTCACCGTCCGGCGTCCGGCATTCAGTACAATGGAGCCAGGCTTAATCCTGTATTCTCCCGGTATCATTTAAACTTCCCTCCTTGGCCGCGCCAGCTTAGCTGGAGATGGGGTGGTGAATCGTAACCAGCTTGGTTCCGTCAGGGAAGGTAGCCTCCACTTGGACCTCGTGAATCATTTCCGGAATTCCGATCATAACGTCTTCACGCTTTAAAACCTTTGTTCCGTATTCCATTAATTCCGCTACGGTCTTCCCGTCACGGGCGCCTTCCATAATCTCCGAGGTAATAAGCGCAACGCTTTCCGGATAATTTAGCTTAACTCCCCGGTTCAAACGTCTCCTGGCTAAATCGGCCGCAATGGTAATTAGAAGCTTCTCCTTTTCGCGTTCAGTTAGCTGCATGCTACCACCTCTCCCAAGTGTATTAGTTTCATTATAGACAGCTGTCTGTTTGAAGTAAATGGAATTATGTTAGGTAATATTACATAAATATGATCATTTCAAATAGATAAGCTCATTCACACAGACATAACTCTCCAAAACATGACATGAACTTGTCGAATTAACGGTTAATATGTAGAAAATAAATAAAACAAAAAACCCGCTGGAAGATTCGCTTTCATCAAGCGCCCTTCCGCGGGTTTTATTTTTGCTTATTACTTATTTTTTCGCTACATATTTACGGATGTCGAATGCTACGGCTACAACGATGATCGCGCCTTTGATGATCAGCTGCCAGTAAGGGCTCACTCCGATGTAAGTCAGACCGTAGTTGATTACCGTAAAGATCAATACGCCTGCAATAACGCCTTTCACGCGGCCAACGCCGCCTGTTGTGGATACGCCGCCGACTACGCAGGCCGCGATCGCATCAAGCTCGTACATGTTACCGTAGTTGTTTGTCGCGCCGCCGGTGCGAGCTGCTTCCAGAACGCCGGCCAGACCGTACAGAGCGCCGGCAATACCATAGATCCACATGAGACATTTCGCTACATTAATACCGGATACGTGAGCGGCTTGGATGTTGCCGCCGATCGCGTACATGTTTTTGCCGAGAGTCGTCTTGTTGAAAACAACCCATACGATAAACGCTACGAAAATCGCGATCAATACGATGTAAGGCAGAGACCAGTCACCGCTGCCGATCGAACCCGTGCCAAGCTCGCTGAAATCTTTGCGAAGACCGCCGATTGGCTGCGATTGGTTAGGCGGCATATCGAAATACAGGGAGTTCGCGCCGTATACGGCAACCATTGTACCCAGCGTTGCGATAAATGGCGGAACGTTAAATTTCGATACGATTATACCGTTGATCAAGCCGACAATGAGACCTACAACGACCGCAATCAGGATCGGAAGAATCAAAGGCAGATGCGGCAGGTTCGGGAAAAACTTGTTCGCGTAATCCGCGCTTTGCAGCATCGATGCGGATACAACCGCCGTCAAACCTACTACGCGGCCGGCCGACAAGTCCGTTCCCGCCGTAATCAGGATAAACGCTGCGCCTAAAGCGATGATAAGACGCGTCGACGATTGGACAAGCATATCCCGGAATGTCGTAATGGACAGGAAGTTCGTGTCCATAATCGTAATGGCAGCGATGAGAAGGATCAGAACGATCCAGATCGCGTTTTGTGAAAATATACTTCTAGCTCTTGAACCTTTTGTAGCTTCCATGAGTTGTTAATCCTCCTTCAAATCCTCATCATTAGCCCGTCTGAGCGGCCAGCCTCATAATGCTTTGTTCTGTCGCGTCTTTGCCGTCGAGGATACCCGTTGCGCGGCCCTCCGACATAACCATAATCCGGTCCGACATACCAATAAGCTCAGGCATTTCAGACGAAATCATAATGATGCTCTTTCCTTGCTTCGCAAGCTCGATAATGATCTGATAAATCTCGTATTTGGCGCCGATATCGATTCCGCGGGTCGGCTCGTCCAGGAGCAGAATGTCCGGATCCGTCAGCAGCCAGCGTGCGAGAAGCACCTTCTGCTGATTACCGCCAGACAGGTTGCGGATCAGCTGGTTGACCGACGGCGTCTTGGTTCTGAACTTCTCGACGCCTTTCTTCGCTTCAACGTGCATTTTCGATTCATTCAAGAAGCCAAAAGGTCCTCTGTACAGACCCAGGTTGGCGATCGCCGTATTCTCGGTGATGTTGAGCACCGGGAAAATACCGGTTACGCGGCGTTCCTCCGTCAGAAGCGCGATTTTATGCTTTTTCGCATCGATCGGAGATTTGATCGTAATTGGCTTGCCGTCTTTGTAGATCGCGCCGGATTTCACGGAACGAAGTCCAAACAAGGCTTCGATCAATTCGGTACGCTGAGCGCCGACAAGGCCGCCAACCCCGAGAATTTCGCCTTTGCGAAGCTCAAAGGATACGTCTTTGAAAGAATGAGGGAGTATGGAAGTGAGGTTCTCCACCTTGAGCATTACCTCTCCCGGCACGTTCGTGCGTTCCGGGAAACGCTCCGACAGATCGCGGCCTACCATGCGCTGGATGATCATGTCGATCGTCAGCTCTTTGGATTCCCAAGTTCCAATGTATTTACCGTCGCGCATGATCGTTACGTCATCGGAAATACGCAAAATCTCTTCCATTTTGTGCGAAATATAGATGATGGCTACGCCGCGTGCACGCAGCTTGTTAATAATCGCGAATAAATGTTCAACCTCGTTGCCCGTCAAGGAAGAAGTAGGTTCATCCATGACGATAACTCTCGAGTTGAACGACACGGCTTTCGCAATTTCAAGCGATTGAATTTTGGACACCGACAATTCGCCGACAAGCTGGTTCGGATCAATGTCCATGTTCAAATCTTCAAACAATGCGACTGTGTCTTTGTACATCTTTTTATGGTCAATAAACCGTAACGGACGAACGCCCGTCATCGGAAATCTGCCAAGCCAAATGTTCTCCATTACGCTGCGCTGAGGCACCGGATGAAGCTCCTGGTGAATCATGGATACGCCGCTGTTCAAGGCGTCCTTCGAGTTTTTGATATCTGCTTTTTGTCCGTTGAGGAAAATCTCGCCCGCGTCCGGATGATAAATCCCGAACAAGCATTTCATCAGCGTTGATTTGCCCGCGCCGTTCTCGCCCATCAAGGCGTGAACCGTACCCGGCCGAACCTTCAGCGTTACGTTGTCAAGCGCTTTAACGCCAGGGAACGTCTTCGTAATATTGTTCATCTCAAGCAAATAAGGATGCTGCTCTGCCATTAATATAGCCTCCTTTAATCCGGCTCCCATCCAAGAAGCAAGGTACAAAAAAACAGGGGGCGACGGAAGTGCGGTTGTCGCTCCCTGTTTTCGTTTCGTTATTTGTATTTTTCTGAAGCTTGTTACTGTCTATGCAATTACTTAGCGGACTCTTGCGTTACTTTTTGGTAAGGAATCCACACGTATTTGCCATCAGTGATGTCGTAACCCGTGTTTTCTTTGGTAGGAGTTTCGCCTGCTGCAAGAACCTTCATCAGCATAACCGTAGCTTTACCTTGGTTGTCGGCATCGTTCAGAACCGTACCAAGCATCGTGCCGTCTTTCAGGGCTTGCATTGCAGGGTCCGTTGCGTCAACGCCAACAACCGGCATTTTCTTGTCGCCTTTAAAGTAGCCTGCCGCTTTCAGAGCTTCGATTGCGCCGAGTGCCATGTCATCATTGTTTGCGATAACCGCTTCGATCTTGTCGCCATGGGAACCAAGGAAGGCTGCCATTTTCTCTTGACCTTTAACGCGGTCCCACATTGCCGTATCTTCAGCCAGCTTTTGAACCTTGATGCCTGCATCTTCGATCGCTTGAACGGAGAACTTCGTGCGAAGCTCAGCGTCTTGGTGACCCGGTTCGCCCTTCAGCATGACGTATTGCAGAACGCCGTCGCCGTTTTTGTCGGCTTCAGGATGCGACTTCCAGTAGTCGGCGATGATTTCGCCTTCCATTGTGCCGGACTCTTCCGCTTTCGCGCCTACGAAGAACGCTTTGTCCCATTTCGCAAGGTCGTCTGCAAGCGGTTCGCGGTTGATGAACACGACTGGAATGTCCGCTTTTTGAGCTTTGTCGATAATAACGCCCGCTGCCGTACGGTCAACCGGGTTAATCGCCATTGCTTTTACTTTTTTCGTGATGAACAAGTCAACTTTATCGTTTTGAGTCGGCTGGGAGTTTTGGCTGTCAACGATATCCACCTTAACGTTACCCTCAGCTGCTTTGCTGATCGAGTTCCGCACGCCGCTCATAAATGTATCGTCAAATTTGTAAATCGCTACGCCTGTTTTAGGAAGGCTTCCGCCGCCGGTGCCGCCGTTATTCGAGTTCGAGCAACCTGCTGCCGTAAGTGCCATTGCTCCCGCTACGAGAGCCACTGTCCATTTTTTCATCTCTGTAATACCCCCCGAGTGAATTAAGTAATGCGAGCTTGCCGTATTGCTTGCTTGCTGCATCCTTATTATGTCGAAATTTGAAATGGATTCGAATCTAATATTCTCATCTTTTTTATTAATATTCTCATCAGTTTCTAATCACTGAACGACGGGGAATAGAAGCTTCTGGTTATCCTTCCAAAACATGTTTTTCTTGTCGATCAGCTTGTTCTGAATTTCGACCCGGGATGGGACTTTATGGCCAAGCGCGGCTTCCATTGCATATTTCATTCCGAGGTACCCCATACTGAAAGGGTTTTGCACGATAAGCTTTTGCAGCTGATTCTCCTGCAGCAGCTCCAGCAGCTCCGGCGAGCTGTCAAAGCCGATAAGCTTAACCCGATTCCCCGCCTGCTCGTTCCTCAGCTCCATGGCAGCGCCAATCGAAGCTTCCGTATTCAAAGCGATAATGCCGTCGAGGTGCCGCTTATGCAGCTCCTCTGCTACCGTCTGGCTGCAAATATCTTGTTCGCCGCTGCATGTCACCTGGTCAACGATACGGATATTCGGGTATCTGGAGGCAGCATCAAGAATACCTTGGGCTCTTAGCCTGCCGTTAATCCCCCCGGCTGCATGGGCGATAATGGCGATATCACCTTGCCTTCCGAGCTGATCCGCCAATTCGCGGAGTGCTTGCCCGCCTGCCTCGTAATTATCCATGCCGATATACGATCTCGTCTTCCCCGAAGTAAGCACGCTGTCGATGGCAATAACCGGTATATGCCGCTCTGCGGCTTCCTTCAGGAATGGCGCGAAAATCTCGTCATCGCTGGCGGCAAGCACGATCGCATCGGGTTTTGTTGCAAGCGCCTGCCTAGCGGCCTGCATCTGCCCGTCGGCGTCCGTTTCATCGTAAGAAGCGGTCGTGTACATCGTAATGCCGAATTCCTTAACCGCCGCCTGGGCGCCAAGCATGACATTTTGCCAATAATCACCTTCGCTTGACCGTAAAATAACTTGAATCGTTATATCCGAAGGTTTCTGTTTCCGTTCCAGAATTCCAGGGTTGAAAGCGGAAATAAGCAGAACGAGGGCTGTCACGGCGAGTAATATACTAGCAATCATCCGTTGTCTCCGGTTCATTCTCCCTGCTCCCTCCCTTCCGCCTGCTTCAGTTCCATAGCCGGGAATCGAACCGTAACAATTGTTCCTTCCTCAAGCTCGCTTTCGAAATGCAGGCCGTAAGCCTGACCGTAAAATAGCCGAATCCGTTCCTGTACGTTCATAACGCCTACTCCCGAGCCCTTGGAGCTGGTCACATGGCCGGCATTGACCTGCTTCAGCCGCTCCTCGCTCATGCCAAGACCGTTATCATTTACTTCAATAACGATATCCTGGCCATCGAGCTTGGCAGACACCCGTATATGGCCTTTGTCTACCGAAGGCTCGATGCCGTGGACAAGAGCGTTCTCGATAAGCGGTTGAACGATTAGTTTCAGAGTGGCGTAACGCAAGACGGCGTCATCGGCCTCAATGGAAAAATCAAATTTGTTCTTAAACCTCATTTGCTGAATAACGAGGTAATTCCGGGCATGCTCTAGCTCATCGGCGATCGCAATGACGCTTTTCCCTTTGCCGAGACTAATCCGGAACAGCTTCGATAAAGAAGTGATCATCGTGGTCACTTCTTCGTTCTTGTTCATCCCTACCATGCGAACAACCGAATTAAGCGTATTGTATAGAAAATGTGGATTAATCTGGGCTTGCAAAGCCTCAAGCTCATAGGTGCGTTTGCTTTCCTGCTCCGTCACGATCTGCCTCATCAGCTTCTTGATCGTGCCGATCATGATGTTAAACCGGTCGGCCAGCTGCCGGACTTCAAGCGGACCTTCGCCAACGGCCGTCTGTTCAAAATTGCCGTGCTCCACATTTTTCATGGACAGCTCAAGCTGCTTGATGGGCTTGGATATGCGCCGCGAGACGATGCTCGAGAGCAGCACAACAATCAGAATTAATGCAAGAAGGAGCTGAAACATGGATCTGTTCAGCTCCGAAATGGAAGTCATGGCTTCATCCTTGTAGGACACGCCTACAACCTTCCAGCCTACGTTGCCGATTGTCTGAACACTGATGATTTTGGTTGCGCTGGAGGTTTTGTCGATAAAGCTGCCATACGTATGTTTGAGCGCGAGCTCAACGTTCTCGTTTTTTAGTCCGGCATAAATAAGCTGCAACTGGGGGTGATAAACAATATTGCCCGCCGATTCATCCAGAATGTAGACATAACCTTTCTCGCCGAGACTAACTCTGTCGGACAGCTCGTCTATCGTGTTGAAATTAACGTCAAGCAGCAGAACGCCTTGGATCGGCTTGCCGTTATGAATCATCGTAATACTCTTGCTAAGCGAAACGACCCATCTGAACTGCTCCTTATACAGATTTTGCACATGCGGCAGCGAGATGGACAAATGGTTGGGCGTATCCAGCGCGCTTTGGAACCAGCTTTCCGCGGTGACGTCCAAAGCGCTCTTCAACGTAACGTCGGGCAGGTCCATGACAAGCTGCCCTTTGTCATCGAACAAAGCAAGGGATACCGTATCCGCGCGGGTAGACAGCATCGTCGCCAGCTGGCGTTGGAGACTCTCCGCGTCCACGTCGCCGCTTTGCGTAATCGTGTGGTACATCATGTTGAACAGATCGGATGTCGCCTGCACGTTATTTTCCAGACTGTAGCTGACCTGGTCGACAATCTGCTGCGAATTGCGGAAGGCGTTCTCCTCCGCCGTAGTGGCAAACCGGCTGTACAGCACCGTGCTTACGACAACGATAATAACGACCGAGAACAGGATGAGGGAGACCGATAAAATGTATTGAATGCTTCTGCTATTCCCGCTTTTCATCTGGACGACTCCGTTAGGCCGCTGCGGTATTCCTTGGCGGATACTCCCGCGTACTTCTTAAAGCAAAGACTGAAATAGTTCGGGTCGGCAAAGCCAACCTTCTCCGCGATCTCGAAGGTTTTCAGCTCCGTCGTTCTTAAATATTCCTTCGCCGCTTCCATGCGCAGTTGCAGCAGGTATGCGCCGTAGGTCATCTTCACTTCCTTCTTGAACAAGCTGCTGAAATAGCCCGTGCTAATATGAAGATGCGCGCAGACAACGTTTATCGAGAGCTCGCGGTCGTTGAAATGGCTTCTCGTGAATTGAATCGCTTCCTCTACGATATGCTTATACGAATGCTGCCTCCGGCTCGCAATTCGGCTTCTTACTTTGCCGCAAAGATCGGTGAACCAGGCTTTGGTTTCATTAAGCGTATTCAGCTTCTGATATTGATCCAAGATGCCCACCGCAAAGATAGGGTCGTTGTCTTTGCCGTCGTCAATCATTTTGGACAGCTTGATAATAGCCGTTACCATCTCGAGCAAATAATGCTCGAAGGTATGCACCGGTACCGGCGCCTGTACGCGCGCGAGATCGTCAAACAGCTCATCGATGACGTCGGCCAGCTCCTGCTCCGTTCCCACCTTGATGGACCTGACCAGGTTCTGTTCTTTCCATTCGTCAAAGATCAGCTTCTCCTGCATGCGCTCTTCCATATCGTCGATGCAAATAATTTGATTAATCCCGAGAATTCTGCGGTAATCAAGCGCCACCTCTGCCGCCTCATACGAATACTTCAGGCTGCGGATATCCCGAGTGAACGTCCCTACTCCAATCATGACGGGGAGCTTCAGAAATCGTTCGATGCTCTGCAAAATTTCCTTCAGCGCATCCTGGGTCGCTTCCATCACTTCATCGTCCCGGCCATCCGGACTAACCGTAAATAGAACAACTTGATCCTGGTGGATAAATACTTTGCCCAGCTTATGCCTTGTCCAAATCTCGCCCGCAATGTTCGCAATGGAGAATAATTTCAGATCAAGGTCTTTTATGGAGGAGACCGCATGAAGAGGATCAAGCTCCTCCTCCGGCTTGTCCGAATGAAGAACAGAGATCACCGATACGACATAACCTTCTCCGTCCAGCTCCAGTCCGTATTTCTCCGCTTTCTCTCGGATGCTTGCTAACGACTGATGGCGGGTGATCAAGGAAGAAAGGAATTTTTCCCGGACAATCGGCAAGGTCATGCGGTAATGCTCCCGCAGAAGCTCGACGTTGTTCCGCATCTCCCTTTCTTCATCCATCCTCTGCTTCACTTGAAGCACCGTTTCCGTCAATTGGCTCCCCGAAAAAGGTTTCAGCAGGTAGTTTTCCACTTGCAAATTAATGGCCTGCTTGGCATATTCGAATTCGTCATGCCCCGTCAAAATAACGACGCGGGTAATCGGATACATTTTTTTCACCCAATCGGCAAGCTCGAGGCCGTTCATATAGGGCATGCTAATATCGGTAATGAGCACATCCGGCTCCATTTTTTCTATAAGCTCTGTCGCTTCTTTCCCGTTCCCGGCGGTTCTAACCTCGGAGAAGCCGCAGCTCTCCCAATCAATCTCCATCATTAGACCTTCCGTTACTTCCGGTTCGTCATCAACGAGCAGCAATTTATACATGATGTCTGTTTCCTCCTTCATCAAACCCGTACTCATTTTGCCACAAATAAAAAGACGATAACATTAAATTTGTCGAAAATTGTAGGCAGTTAGAGCGTAATGACCATAATAAGCCTTATTTGCTCTGTTTTACAAGCATTTACGGCCTATCGCGGCTTCTGCTCTTGTAGCCAAGGTTTATCCGATATGATAAACTCAAAGGTATGACATTACATGGGAGGGACTAGCATGGCGCCTAAGAAAATGAGATCAGACATGATTAAAAAAGGATTTGACCGCGCACCTCACCGCAGTCTTCTGCGGGCAGCAGGCGTAAAAGAAGAAGATTTCGGCAAACCGTTTATCGCGGTTTGTAACTCTTATATCGATATTATTCCAGGTCATGTCCATTTGCAGGAGTTCGGCAAACTGGTTAAAGAAGCAATTCGCGAAGCGGGCGGCGTGCCGTTCGAATTCAACACAATCGGCGTAGACGACGGTATCGCGATGGGTCACATCGGGATGCGTTATTCCCTTGCTAGCCGCGAGATTATTGCGGACTCCATAGAAACAGTAGTTAACGCTCACTGGTTCGACGGTATGGTCTGCATTCCTAACTGCGACAAAATTACGCCCGGCATGATGATGGGTGCCCTTCGCGTGAACATCCCAACCATGCTCGTAAGTGGCGGACCAATGAAAGCCGGCAGAACTTCTGACGGCCGCGCAATCTCCCTGACTAGCGTATTTGAAGGCGTTGGCCAATATATCGCTGGTACGATTGATGAAGTAGGTCTTACCGAACTAGAACAATTTGGTTGTCCGACTTGCGGATCTTGCTCCGGAATGTTCACAGCTAACTCCATGAACTGTCTTGCGGAAGGCCTTGGCCTTGCAATGCCAGGTAACGGTACGATTCTTGCTGTATCGCCTGAGCGTAAAGAGTTCGTTAAAGAATCGGCTCGCCAGTTGATGAAACTGATCGAACTTGGCATTAAACCACGTGACATTGTTACAAAAGAAACTATCGACAACGCATTTGCTCTTGATATGGCTTTGGGCGGTTCAACTAATACCGTTCTACACACGCTTGCAATTGCGCATGAAGCTGGTATCGAATACCCAATCGAACGCATCAATGAAATTGCAGAACGCGTTCCGCATCTTGCGAAAATTGCTCCAGCATCCGATTACCATATCGAAGATGTTCATGTTGCAGGCGGCGTAAGCGCCGTTCTTAATGAGCTGCTTAAAAAAGATGGCGCATTGGATGGCACGCGTTTAACGGTTACTGGTAAAACACTTCGCGAGAATGTTGAAGGCTGTGAAATTCTAGATACGGATGTTCTCCGTACGATCGATAACCCGCATAGCGAACGCGGCGGCTTGGCTGTATTGTTCGGCAACCTGGCTCCGGGCGGCTCGATCGTTAAAGTCGGCGCTATTGACAAATCGGTTGGCGGCTACCATAAAGGTCCTGCAATCTGCTTTGACTCCCAAGACGATGCACTGGCTGGCATCGCCGGCGGCAAAGTGAAAGAAGGTCATGTTGTCGTAATCCGCTACGAAGGTCCTAAAGGAGGTCCTGGCATGCCAGAGATGCTTGCTCCAACTTCGCAAATCGTTGGTATGGGTCTTGGCACTAAAGTCGGCCTGATCACCGACGGTCGTTTCTCCGGCGCATCCCGCGGCATCAGTATCGGCCACGTTTCTCCTGAAGCGGCAGAAGGCGGCCCGATCGCCTTCGTTCAAGACGGCGACATCATTGAGCTTGATATGAACAATCGTGGAATTAACCTGCTGATCAGCGACGAAGAAATGGAAAAACGCCGCGCCGCATGGCCTGGCTTTGAACCAAAAATCAAACGCGGCTACCTGGCTCGCTACTCGCATCTCGTTACGAATGCAAGTACGGGCGGCGTAATGAAGATGTAGTTCGCAGAATTGAGTGTAAAGCAGCTCCTTTTGGGGCTGCTTTTTTTGTGGGAGTTTAGCAGCACTCCGCAGACGTATATCTCTTCCGATCGCTGTTGGTTCCGGATTCCTTCGAATCAACTTGTTGCAAGTTGGAATCCGGTAACCAAAGGCGAACGCTTCGCTTCTCCAGAGATATACGTCTGCTCCGTTGGAGCAAACGACAGCAGCAGAGGCGACGTCGCTGACTCCATTCTGCTCCTTTTTGGGAGGAATGGGATGCACCTGTGCCTGATGACCCGGCACAGGTGATTGTTTGGCTGACAGCTTTTTAAGCTGTCGTGCCTTCAGTCTGGAGAAGCAGCCTAAAGCAAACCTAAACCAATCCTAAACCTAAAACCTAAACCAAACCTAAAAAAACCACCTCAACCACCCAAACATCCCAACACCTACTAAGACCAAAGCTATCCACGTTCCAAGCAACACTTGCACCTGATCTTCTAAGTTAAGCTGATGCACTGCAGTTGCAGATACCGTCCTCCCCAATACTACAAATTAAACTGATATGAGCAGCATCTCCACAACGTTTACATAGAACACATCAACCTACCCGGCTACCTTCTCTCCCATTGCTTAACGATGTGCGGCATCGTTAAGGTGATTCAAATTGGCGGGAATAAGCGGCCTAACAATATTGCATATAGTTAGGAAGGCGGGAAATCGGGGAATTTCGCTGAAACAGCTGATTTCGGGCTGGCTTTACGATGTGCGGCATCGTTAAGGTGATTCAGTATGTTGGGAATGAATAGCTTAACGATATGACATATCGTTAAGCTAGAAGAGGGATAACAAAGCCTGGCAGTCGTTGACTGCCAGGCTTTGTTTAGTTTAGATAACGGATGGATTGCTGTCCATTTCGGAATCATCCGTATTTTCGAGGGAAGGTGCCGACTTTGCCGCCGCTACTTCCTGATGAAGCTTGGCGCCTTTAGCCGTGGAAGCATGCGCTCCGTTTACGGCAAACATCAGAAGCTGATCCAGCGGCATCAACAGCATATGCGGCTTGATGGAATCCCGCTTTGCTTTGCCTCTTGCGTTGCGCTGTTTATTGGTAAGAACGCTGGCAAGGATTTTTAGATATATCCGCGTTGTCCGCGCGAACATGCCGTCCGGCAGCGGCTCCACCTGGAAGCCTAACCGGTCAGCGCCGCGATGGATCATGGTCACGCCATAAATCGAGCGCACCCCCTCTACTTCCGGGTCCTTGGCGAGCGTTCTCGCAAGCTGCGGCAAAGCCTGTTCCATTTCCCGGAGCAGCCGAATTCCCGTCGCTAACGGCGAGCCCGATTGCAAAGCAATCGAAGACAGCATCTTATTGTCAAAATGAAGCTCAACGATTTTGTCGCCGTGCCTCAAGAAGCCGTTATCCGCCAGCTTAACCGGCTCCCCATGGTACTTGATGACACGGTAATGGAATGCCGCATTCTCGCCCCCGACCGTTTTCAACCGGAAAACCACGTGGTACAGCTTCTCGTAGAGCAGCCATGCTCCAACCAACGCATTCTTCATTACAGACCGTTTCGGCGTTTTCTCTGTCAATTTCATCATCTCCGCTATGCCGACAAATCGAAAGCCCCGCTTCGTCGCTACTTCCATATAAGCTTCAAGAGCAAGCAGCATATTCGCCGGTGCCGTTGGATCCGCGCCTGGCGTACGGCCGCAATCATGCAGCAGCAGTACTTCTCCGGGACGCATCTTCTTCATCATTTTCTGCTTGAGATTCTCGGCGCCAAGTTTAACGTTCCAATCCCCGAAAATGGCCGACCACAAGATGATTTGCATCTTATTGCGGTTCATGAAATCAAAGACGTTAACAATCCCCCATGGCGGCCGATAAAAAGCGGAACGAATCCCGACGGCCTCCCGTATTACGTCTGAGGTACGATCGATCTGACTGCGAACCGTCTTTGGCCTCATAAACCAGTTGGTCTTATGAACATAATTATGAATACCGATTATATGTCCTTCCTCATGCATTCTCCGCAGTATTTCCGGATGCTTCTCTGCATGTGAGCCTACTACAAAAAAAGTGGCTTTCGCCTTATAACGGGCAAGCAGATCAAGCAGCTGGGGCGTATATTCAGGATCCGGACCATCATCGAAGGTTAAAGCGATATCGCTTGTGACACGGCCTTTCTTGAATACGCGAAATCCGAAAACACGGCTGATTAGCGCAGGGATAAAGGCATACAAGGACAAGAAGTAAAATGCCCAAAGCAGCAATTGTAACATTTTCTATACCCCACCGTTTATGAAAGTTAAAACACGATACCTTTAATTGTACCATATGAGCATTAATTATAGGCATCGTTTTAAAAATTATAGTACAATCACAACAGGGATTTGATTCCTGTACGAGAGGAGATTATTGTATGCTTCCGTTTTACAAGAAATACTGGCGTACCGCATTCGACATAGCGCTTATTGCCCTAACGGTGTATCTGGTTATGTTCGCCTTCAGCTATCTGTACAAGATCGCGACGCCTATTTTCTTTGCCTTTGTCATTTATCTGTTTATCGAACCGCTGGCCAAGCGGCTGAACAAAATCGGGATCAAAAAATCGATCGCTTCCGGCATATCCGTGCTGGTGTTCTCCCTCATTATTATTGGCCTTTTTTCCGGACTAGCCTATATCATTACAAGCCAAGGCGCCGACTTCATCAAGGTGAAATTGCCGCAGTACCAAGAGCTGTTCAAGGAGCAGGTGCAGGATGATTCCAGCGTGTTCCAGCAAAAGCTTCAAGCTCTGCCTCCTGAATGGGTCGAAAAAATCACCGAGTACATTAACGGAGCAACGGAATATTTGCCGAAGCTGGCCAATATTATTTTCACCGGTCTGATCGGATATATTTCCTCGTTCTCCACCTTTATATTCAACTTCGTTATCGGGATTATTCTGGCCTACTTCCTGAGCATTGAGATTAAAGTATGGAAGATAACCGCCAACAATAAGACGCCCCATACGTTCAAGAAAGCTTTCTTCTTCCTTAGAGAAAATGTATTTAAAGGTATCGGAGCTTATGTGAAGGCTCAGGCAAAAATGATGAGTATTACGTTCCTCGTTATTTTCGCGGCGCTGCTTGTTCTGAGAGTCGAAAATGCATTCGCCATCTCGTTAACGGCTGGGATCTTCGACGTATTGCCGCTTCTTGGCGTTAGTACGCTGTTTATTCCCTGGATCATTTATTTGTTCCTGGTTGGTCAAACGACGCTTGCCGTATGGCTGTCCGTGCTTTTGGTAGCGGTCGTGCTGACGCGTCATATCGTAGAGCCGAAAATTACGGGCGATACGCTGGGCGTATCCGCCTTCACGATGTTGTCCTGCATGATCGTATCGCTGCATTTGTTTGGCGTAGCGGGCGTAATTCTGTCGCCAATCATCATTATTCTGATCAAGGCGCTGTACGAGCAAGGCTTCTTCCACCGCTGGATCCGCACGCCGCAGGGCGAATATGACGTCAATCCGTTCCCGGCTGCCGCCGAGGAGGAAATCGACGGCAAGCAGCCTTCAACGGGAGTATAAAGCGAGAATGTCCATGACGCCGCGAAAAAGCTCCGTTGCCTGATTGCTGCTATCAGGCGGACGATTCTCCGCCAGCACCGCAACCGCATAACGGGGCTTTTGGGCCGGACCGTATCCCGTGAACCATTGGTTCACGCGGGGCGCTCCGGCCCTTATGATTTCGGCGGTGCCGGATTTGCCGGCTACCGCCCACAGTCCTTGGCGGATCGACCGGCCTGTTCCATGGTCGACAACCGCCTCCATGCCGTGAAGCAGCTTGCGCGCGGTGGCCGGACGAATTCGGCCATCCGCCGCAGGAGCGCTCTTCGCGGGGATAGTCACCATCCGCTGGCCGTTGGCATAGCGGATTTCCCGGACAAGGCGCGGCTCCATCACGCGCCCGCGGCCCAGCAGCGTGACGACCAAATTCGCCGCCTGCAGCGGCGTCATCAATACATCGCGCTGCCCAATGGCGGATTGCGCCATTACGCCGCCATCCGTATTGACGCCGGCCACAGCCGGGAATAGCCGCCCGGCTTCCTCTTCCTGTAGCAGCCGGAGGGGATGACGGAACGGCCCAAAGGCCCGTTCCGAATGCCACCCGGCCTGCTTCCCAATTCCCAAAGCGGTTGCCGTACGCTGCAGCTGCTGCGCGCTTAACCGTTCAGCGATTGTCGCGAATACGATATTGCAGGACTGCGCGAGTCCCTCCTGCAGCGTAAGCGTGCCATGCCCGCCCTCTTTCCAGCAGGACAAGCCGTATTTGCCGTATTCCCCGTTGCAGGTAAACCGCTCCTTCTCGTTTGTCACTCCAGCTTCCAGAGCGGCAGCTTCGGTTACCAGCTTAAAGATGGAGCCGGGCACGGCCGCCTGAATCGCATGATTGGCCCACTCCTTCTCGTTATCCAGCTGCAGCGGCTCCATCTGCGGCCTGGATATCATCGCCACAATATCTCCGTTTTCCGCGTCCAGAACAACAACCGCCCCTTCCTTAAGCGGTTTGGCATCGATATAGGCCTCAAGCCTGTTCTGCAGCTCAAGATCAAGCGTGGTCTGAACCTGTAGCGGATAATACGGATTTCCGGGCCCCGTAACGCGGTAATTAAGCCCCAGCAACGGCCCCTTGTTGCCGTCCGTAAAATAAGAGACCGATGTAGCGCCAGCGCCATGCAGCAAATCATCCAAAGACTTTTCAAGACCCGAACCGCCTATCAGCTCGTTGATTTTCCGTTTGCCCGATTCAAGCTCCTTCGCATACGCCAGCTCTAGATGCTCCGGATGCTGGCTGATATACCCAAGCGCCTGCTTGGCGGCAAATGCCGATAAATAACGGTTCCGGTATGGCAGAGCTCTTACTCCGTTCAAATGAAGCAAAGCCAGCTTCTGCAGCTGTTTGTCCGATAAGCGATAAGGAAGCTTGTCCTTCCCCTTATGCCAGAAGGACGGCTCCCGCAGCTCCTGCCACCAGCTTACCAGCTGTCCTTCCGTTACATTCAGCATCGCGGCAAGCTGCCGCACATTCTGATGCCACTTTTTCTCCGTTTCGGCATCTTCAAACCTCATATTCACGGGAAATAAGGCAATCGTATAATACGTCTCGCCGGTGATTGGCTTATTATATCGGTCTACGAAATCTCCCCGGCCTGAATCCAATATAAGATTCCGTTCCCGCTGCATAACCGACATCCGCTTCCAGCTTGTCCGGCTCATGGCAGCAGCGGCATTCTTATGCCCGAAACCGGGAGTCAGCTGCAGCCAAGCAAGCCTCGCAATAAACCCGGACAAAATAAATACGAATAATAACCCGATTACAGCAATACGTCTTCTCATGTAAGGCGCCTCCAGTCATTAGACATTATCACCTTACCGGAGCACAAAAAAACCGTCCAAAAGGATCTTTGATCCAATTGGACGGCTTACGATTAATCGATTTTGAAACGGGACAACGAATCCTTGAGACCGCGGGATACGGCATCTAGCTTCTCGGACAGGTTAACCAGCCCGTTGCTAATGCTAAGCTGCTCCGTGCTAAGCGACGCGACTTCTTCGGAAGTCGCCGAGGACTGCTGCGCAACGGCACTTACATTCCCCATCGCTTCCGTTAACACCGCTTGCGATTGATCCAGCATGGTGACCGAATTCGTTACCGAATCCAGCTTCTGCACGAATTGTCCCATCTGGTTCTGTACCGTGAGGAAGAGCTGGTTCGCTTCTTTAACTGAACCAATCTGCTCTTGGAACAACGGATACGCATCGGACAAAACCGTAACCGTCTCTTCGATCTGCGTCATGATCGTCTCCGTAATCTGGCCTACGACATCGATCGATTGACGGGATTGATCCGCCAACTTGCGAATCTCGTCGGCTACGACCATAAAGCCTTTGCCAGCCGCTCCGGCGCGCGCCGCTTCGATGGTCGCGTTCAGCGACAGAATGTTCGTCTGCTTCGTCAGATTGTTTAATACATCCAAAATTTTTACGATCGAACCGGTGCTCAGCTTGAGGCTATCTACCTTCTCTACCATGGAACGAGTCATTTCTTCCGTCATGCCCGTCTTCTGAATAAGAAGCCCCATGTACGCCGTACCTTGCTGGCTTGCTTTCTCCACTTCGCCGGCGGATTCTACCATATGGCCGGTTGCTTCCATAACCGATTTCATTTGATGATTGATATTGCCTGTCAGATCGCTGCCTCTTTCCGCCTCAACAGCAAGGCTGGATGCGCCGCTTGCGATTTCTTCCGTCGCAACGGAAATCTCTCTTGCCGAAATCGCCGTCTTCTTCGACACATCGGTCAGCTCGCCAGCCGTAGACAAAACATCGTCAGCCGACTGGGTTGTTTGCTTCGCAAGCGCCGTAATCTGTGTCATCATTTTGTTGAAGCTGTCGCCAAGCTGACCGATCTCATCCTGGCGTTTCTTCATATTCGAACGAACCGTCAAATTGCCGCGTTCGCCTTCATTCATCAGATTGCGCATCGCCATTAGCGGCATTGCAATGGTCCGGATAACAAGCATGCCAATGGCAATTGCGATAAACATCGCAACCAATGCAATCAGCCAGGTCATTTTGTTAATAACGCCTGCGTCTTTCACCAGTTCGTTAACCGGGATTGTTCCGACCAGTCTCCAGCCTGTTGTATCCAGCGTCTTGAATACGGACAGAACCTCTTCCCCGTCAGTGGATTTTTCTTTCAGCGATCCTTCCTCATCAATATTCAGTTTAACGACGTTGCCTTTGCCGATAAGACTGTTATCCGGAGATGAGATGTACTTATTATCGCTGTCCACTAGGTAAATGCTGCTGCCTTTGCCAAGCGATACGTCTTCATATTGGCCGCGGATATCCTCGAGGTTAAGCTCGATCAGTAGGATATACGAGGCCGCATTCGTTGTCGTGTTGTTCATCTGCCTGCTGAGACCAATCGACGGCAGCTTGTCCGATGTGCCAAAGCCCGTTGGCTGCGTTTCAATCCAGTTCACGCCGCCTTTAGAGGTTTTCGTCTTCTCGAACCAATCCGATTTCATCAGATCGGGAGCAACGGCCACGGAGGCCGTTCCGTACGTAATAACCGGTAGTTTATCGTCCAGCGGCAGCAAATAGGCACCGATAATGGCCTTGTTGGCCATCACCGCGTTTTGCAGACGGTCTCCCAAATTCTTCTCCGCCTCAAACAAATCAAAGGCTTCCGTGCTCTCCTCCAGGGTAGAAACAAGCTTATGGAATTCTTTATCGATCATGATCTGCATCGACAGATCCTCGTATGTCTTCAGAATAATATCCAGGTTCGCCGAAGCCTGTACAATGGTCTCGAAGCTTGCGCTTGAAACTTTGTCCTCAACGATACCTTTCGCTTTCGAATAGGCCATTTGACCCACAACCAATACGCACGCGATAATGCTGACGAAAATAATCAGGAATAGCTTTGTACCTACCGACTTTAACGGGTTGGAGAAAATGGATGTGAAAGTCTGCGTTACTTGCTTCGTTGTTTGTGCGGTAACCGCCTGCGCTTTTGATTGCGCTTTCATATTTTGCGGCTTCTCTTTAACTTTTTTAGGTTTGTCCGTTTTCTTCATGCAAGACACCGCCTCTTTATCGTTATGTAATTTGTCTGCTGGATCGGTCTAGTTCTATTACCCTATATTGGTATGTACAGTCCTATTATTTTATATCGGTCGGAAAATGTCAATTGATTAGTAGATTTGAACAACTATTTTTTCCCAATAAAAAACAAGGAAGGACAAATGTCCTTCCTCGTCGAGATTTTCCACCCTATTTCGCAGCCGTTTGATTGCTCGTTTCGATATTTTTCAGATGCTCTTTATACGTTTTGGCATAGAGATGCGTCTGCGAGCCGTCCTTTTTGGTGACGTAATAGAAGTAGTCGTTTTTCTCCGGATACAAAGCCGCTTTAATCGAAGAGAGACTTGGGCTTGCAATCGGACCCGGCGGCAGTCCGTCGATCTTGTACGTATTATAAGGACTGTCGATCTGCAGATCCTTCTCGTATAACCGTTCCTTTGGCTTATCCAGCAAATACTGAACGGTCGCATCGATCTGGAGAGGCATTCCTTTCGCCAGACGGTTATAGATGACGCCGGCCACAACCGGCCGCTCCTCATCGACAACAACCTCTCTCTCGATCAAGGAAGCAATCGTGAGCAGCTGATGAAGCGTCAGCTTGCGCTCGGCAAGGACATCCGTCCAGCCCTCGGGCAAGGTGTTCAGCTTCGTGTCCAGCTCCGCCATCATTCGCTTGAGAATATCCTCTTCCGTACTCCCCTTCTTCAGCTCATAAGTCTCCGGGAACAAATACCCTTCCAGCCGGTGATGAAGCTTGTCGTCGGCAGGTATCGATTTTACGGACTCCGCGCCTTCCCAGCCCGGGGCGGAATCCGCAAGCGCCAGAAATTTAGCCTTGTCGATCAGCTTTTCTTCCGACAGTTTGTCGGCAATCTGAAGCAAAGTGAAGCCCTCCGGAATCGTGAACCGGATCATGGCCTCTGCTACCGTATCCCCGCTGTTCAGCTTTGCGATGATCTCGTCATTCTCCATGCCCGGGCTTAGATCATAAACGCCGGCCTGGAAATGCGAGCCTTCATTCTTGGCCTTCAAGTAATATTTGAACAAAAAAGAATTCTTGATAATGCCATGCTTTTCCAACGTATCGGATACCGCGAACGCCGAAGCTCCCTTTGCGATTTCAATCCGGACGGGTTCGCCCGAAGCTGTCGGCTTTAACCCGTTCCAAACATACAAAAAGACACTCCCCGCTCCAATAATAAGGAGTGCCAGAAGTGATAAAACGACCCATAAGGCAATACGGCCTGCCGAGGGTCCTGATCTTGAATGCTGCTGTCTCGATTGCACCAACCGCGTTCCTCCTAAAAAGAATTATCACACAAACTATATTTCATCAGATTCATCCATTTTCCGACAATAATTTCCTTCGAAAGCCTGAGAAAAAGAGCGGTGGGAGCCGCTCTTCTCAACTTGCGTATGCAATTAAGGCATTTCGTCGTTTGCGAACAGAAGATCATCGTAAGCTTCCGCCGCAAGTTCCCACTCATCATCGTCCTCAATCGTTTCAAGCTGGGGTTCGCCGTTATCGGTCAGGATGACGCGGAACAGCTCAACCTCCTGCTCTTTCTTCATGTCAGGCGACTGCAGAGCGGCATAGACGTACGGGCCAAGCAGGAACTCCGCTTTGATCTCGAACTTGTCGAGACTTCCATGCTCGGAGACCAGCTCGATTACATTCCCGAACACTTCCCGAAGCCGCTCTTGCGGAACCGGAATAATGCGCTCGTCATCTGCCATTAATTTTCCTCCATCTCGCCGAGAAGGGTGTTGAAGGTTTCTTCAACCATATTCCACTCTTCTTCGTCTTCGATCGTATACAGCTTCAGGTCGTCGCCTTCTTCTTCGTAACGGAAAGCGTATACTTCATCTTCCTCGTCATTTTCGCTTGCAAGCGGAACAACCATCATATATTTCGAATCAGAGCCATCCACTTCAAACTTCATGATGACTTCGAATTCTTCTTCGTTGCCGTCTTCATCCGGAATATAAATAATTTCCGGTTCTTCGAACTGCAGGTCATCCTTTGTCATCGCAACCCTCACCTTTTCGTTTTAGAATCGAGATAATTTTGCAAAATAAGCGTTGCCGCCATTTTGTCTATTACTAGCTTTCGCTTCTTCCGGCTAACATCCGCCTCAAGCAAAGTCCGCTCGGCGGATACCGTTGTCAGCCGTTCATCCCAAAGGTGAACAGGCAAGTTTAGTGTTTGCTGAAGCTGCTCTGCGAATGCCATACTTATCTCGCCGCGGGGGCCAATCGTATTGTTCATATTTTTCGGCAGTCCCACAACGATTTCCGTTACTTCATGCTCTTTCACCAGCTCGGCAATCCGATCCATTTCGCCGCCGTCCCTGCGCCTGTGAACGGTTTCCAGTCCCTGCGCAGTCCAGCCGAACGCGTCGCTGACCGCAACTCCGATGTTGCGGTCACCGTAATCCAAACCCATTGTCCTCATATCCGGCTCCCAATTCTTATTTCTTGTTGTTCAGATAAAACCGGACAAGCTCTTCAATGAGTTCATCACGTTCTTTCTTGCGAATTAAGCTTCTGGCGTTGTTATGCCGTGGAATGTAGGCGGGATCTCCGGACAGCAAATACCCAACAATCTGATTGATCGGATTGTACTCTTTCTCCAGAAGCGCCTCATGCACCGTAAGCAAAATGTCTTGTGAGGAAGATTCGCCTTCCGCCTTCACATTAAACTTCATCGTGTTGTCCATGGAATTCATCGCCAGCACCTCGCTTTCCAACCGCATTTATTAACTAGTTTATTACATTTACACTGCTATCATATCACATTTGATTGGTTAAGAACCAGTTCTTCGGCAAGTTTCAAAGCTTCGTCCAGCTTCGAAGCGTCTTTGCCGCCGGCTTGTGCCATATCCGGACGTCCGCCGCCGCTGCCGCCGCAATGCGCAGCCGCTTCTTTGACGATCTTGCCGGCATGGAAGCCTTTCTTCACCAGGTCGGCGGATACGGCTGCAACCAGGCTTACTTTGTCCTCTTGCACGGCGCCGAGGATAATAACGGCCGAAGGCAGCTTCGCTTTCAGTTCGTCCGCAATGCCGCGGAGAGCATCCATGGTTGGCGCGCTGACTTTCGCGCTCAATACGGTTACGTCGCCAACCGTCTTCGCGCTTTGCTCAAGGGAGCCTGCTTCGATGCGGCTCAGCTTCGCCTGCAGCGATTCATTCTCGCGGCCCAGCTCTTTCACTTGCGCGAACAGAGCTTCAATCCGTTTTGGAACATCGTTGTTGTTTGCTTTAAGAAGCGCCGAAGCCTGCTTCAAGAGATCAAGCTGACCTTCCATATAGCCGTAAGCATGGCGGCCGGTTACCGCTTCGATGCGGCGTACGCCGGAGCCGATGCCGCTCTCGCTTACCAGCTTGAACATACCGATCTGGGACGTATTCGCTACGTGGCAGCCGCCGCACAGCTCGATGCTGTAAGTGCCGACTTGCACGACGCGCACAATGTCGCCGTACTTCTCGCCGAACAAGGCCATAGCGCCCATTGCTTTTGCTTCCGCAATCGGCTTGCTCTCGATAACAACGGGAGTTCCAATCCAGATTTGCTCGTTGACCTTGCGCTCGATTTCAGTCAGTTCTTCAGGCGTGATGCTGCCGAAATGGGAGAAGTCGAAACGCAGACGGTCTGCTTGCACCAGCGAGCCTGCCTGATTAACATGGTCGCCAAGCACTTCTTTCAATGCCTTGTGCAGCAAGTGAGTTGCCGTATGGTTCTTGATGACATCCTCGCGTACCGAACGGATTACGACCGCTTCCACGGTCTCTCCCTTACGAACGGTTCCGGAAGCAACCACGGCATGATGCACGCTTTGGCCATGCGGCGCCTTCGTGACGTCTTCAACCTGCAGCGTAAATCCGTTGCCTACGATCGTGCCTTTGTCGCCGATTTGACCGCCGCTTTCCGCATAGAACGGAGTGCGGTCGAGCAGCACAAGCACGCGGCTGCCTTCGCCTACGAGGTCTACCAGCGAATCTTCATGGACGATAGCTGTGATTTGAGCTTCTGTTACCAGTTCATTATAGCCAACAAATTCACTTTTAACCGTAAAGTCGGCCAGCGGACCGCCCTGCACGTTCATGCCGCCCGTATCCTGGCGGGCTGCACGTGCGCGTTCGCGCTGTGCTTCCATCGCGGAGTCAAAGCCTTCGCGGTCAACGGTCATGCCGTTCTCGGAAGCAAAGTCCTCCGTCAGGTCGAACGGGAAGCCGTACGTATCGTACAGGCGGAATGCGTCCTCGCCGCCGATCTCCGTTGTGCCCGCTTTGCGCGCCGCCGCAACCAGATCGGACAGCATTACCAGACCTTCGGACAACGTTTCGTGGAAACGTTCCTCCTCCGTACGGATAACGCGCTCGATAAACTCGCGTTTGTCGACAACCTCCGGATAGTAGACGCCCATAATCTCGCCAACAACCGAAGTCAGTTCATAGAGGAACGGACGGTCGATGCCGATTGTTTTTCCGTAACGCACCGCACGGCGGAGCAAACGGCGGATGATATAGCCGCGGCCTTCATTGGAAGGCATAACGCCGTCGCCCACCGCAAAGGCAACCGTACGGATATGGTCGGCGATTACTTTCAGCGCAACGTCATGGTCATCATTCACATGGTATTTCACGCCCGCGATTTCGCAAGTACGTTCAATGATCGGAATGAACAGATCCGTATCGAAGTTGGAGTCCACATCCTGCAAGATGGAAGCGAAACGCTCGAGACCCGCGCCCGTATCGATGTTTTTGTTCGGAAGCGGCGTGTAGCTGCCGTCTTTGTTATGGTTGAACTGGGAGAATACAAGGTTCCACACTTCGAGGAAGCGCTCGTTCTCGCCGCCAGGCCAGCATTCCGGATCGTTCAGGTCGCCGTATTTGTCGCCGCGGTCATAGAAGATTTCGGTACAAGGTCCGCATGGGCCTTCGCCGATATCCCAGAAGTTCTCGTCCAGCTTGTAGATGCGCTCAGCCGGAAGGCCGATTTTCTCGTTCCAGTACTTGTACGCTTCTTCGTCTTCCGGATAGACCGTAACGGAGAGGCGGTCGGGATCGAAGCCGATCCATTCTTTGCTCGTCAGGAACTCCCAAGCCCAAGTGATGACTTCTTCCTTGAAGTAGTCCCCGATGGAGAAGTTGCCCAGCATCTCGAAGAACGTATGGTGGCGGCGGGTTTTGCCGACATTCTCGATATCGTTCGTACGAATGCATTTTTGCGAATTCGTGATGCGCGGATTGTCGGGAATGACGCGTCCGTCAAAATAAGGCTTGAGCGGAGCCATGCCCGCATTGATCCAGAGCAGCGACGGATCGTTGTGGGGCACAAGCGATGCGCTTGGCTCGATATGGTGTCTTTTGCTTTCGAAGAAGGAAAGCCATTTTGAACGAATTTCACTTGCTTTCATTGTTTTACGCCTCCGTTTAACATTGAGCTGTACGCACTATGAGAAATTTCGAGCCTTTGGCCACTGTTGTTTTTGAATTTCTTGAACGATATGTACAAGGTTGAAATTCAAAAACAAAGGCGGGCGCTACCGCTCCAAAAGCTTCAAATTTTCTCTCCGTGCAGAAAGCTCTGATTTTTTAAAAAGTGTCTAAAACATGTTTTGAAACATAAAAAAGTCCCTGTCATAAGACAGGGACGAATTTAATATCGCGGTACCACCCTGGTTATTGCCCGAATGCACGCTTGACGCCGCATTCAAAAGCAATCTCCTCGTATGGACGATAACGGGTCCTCCCGGTGAAGTTCGTTCACACTCCGAAAGTAGCTTTCGGCCATTCTTCGTCCCAAGAGCTCTTACAGCCGACGCCCGAAGGCGAAGAAGCTCTCTCTCTGATTGACGGGCTATGGCTTACTTCCTTCCATCAACGCTTTGCATGTAATAGTTGCTGCAACTGTCTAAAGTATATCGGCCAACGCGACGTCTGTCAAATGGTCTTTCGCCTGACGTAATAAGCGAAGATATGCTGGACGATCACTTTAAGCGCCGCAAAGATCGGAACCGCCAGAATCATTCCGACAATGCCCGCAATCTCTCCACCGACCAGCAAAGCGAAGATGATCGCCAGCGGATGAATATGGAGCGTGCGCCCAACCACCTGCGGGGACACGACATTGCCCTCAAGCACTTGGCAAGCCATGTTGACGATGACGACAAACAGCACCATTTTCATCGAAATCGTGGACGCAACGAGAAGGGCCGGAGCCGCGCCAAAGAATGGACCCAAGTACGGAATAATGTTCGTAACCGACACAATGCTGGCGAGCAGCAGCGGATACGGAAGCCCGATAATGATGTAGCCGATATAAGCGAGTATGCCAACGATGATGCAGACGATAAATTGCCCCCGAATGTAGCTACCGAGCGCCGTATCGATATCCTTGAGCAGCCTGACGGTATGCTTGCGGTGCGACTTCGGAACGTAGGTAATAACCGTCCGCTCGAACAAATCGAAATCCTTCAATATATAAAATGCCAGGAACGGGATGATAAAAGCGATAAATACCGCATTTACGACAGACCCGATATTGTTGATGAAATGGGATACCGTATCCGACAGCTTCTTCTCCATCTGATAAATGGACTTGTTCATCCCGTCCCGGATGCTGTCCGGAAGGAAGGATGTATTGTTCAAGTCGCTCACGAGGCTTTCCGCGCGATAGGTCAGATCGGGAACATGGCGGTTCAACTCGTCCATCTGTTCCTTGAACATCGGGATCACGTTAACCAATATGACGGCGAGCGCCGCGCAAAACACGGCATAAATCAGCAGTACCGCCGCGGTCCGGGGAACCTTCCGCTCATGCAGCATCGTCACAACCGGATTCAGCACGTAAGATACGATCATTGCGATAATAAACGGGGCGAGGATCGACCTCAAGAACACGTAAAGATGAATAAAAATAGGCTTTACCAACAGCAGCAGATACAGGGCAAGAAGCCCCATAATGATATAAACCAGCCACACAAACAGACGGCTCTTCGTCAACCGTTCCACCGTCTTCACCCCCGCTTGTTTCATTCCCGTAAGCCATAGATTGACAGAGCAATCTGCTTCAGTATATGTACAAGCGCTCCTTTTCATCCATAAATGCCTAATTCGTATTTATTCCGCCACGATCCACTTCATCTGCAATAAGCGTCCTTCTTGGCATTCCCTTTGTTTCGGTTGGATTTGAACCTATAAAAACAGCAAAAAGGACGGCCCTAAGCCGTCCTGAAGTCGTCACCCGATCTATGAAACCGCTAATTGATTTGAATTTGCGGCATTTCCTCTTCAAAGAATAAATCGTCGAGCGAACTTAACGTTCCGTCCTCTTCCACTTGATAGACCGACATCTTCTCACCGTTCACCGTCAGCTCTATGAAGCAGCCCCAGCAGTAGAACTGATGGGAACCGATTTTACCAATATCCTTTGAATTGCAATTGGGACATCTCATCATCTTTCATTTCTCCCTATTTATCGAATTGGAAGCTGCGACAGGCTCCAATTCCGCTTCACTGACAGCAGGAACGATAATCGCGTCTTCCCCGAGCAGCACGGCATCCGGATCATCCGGGGCCTTCAGCCATTTGCGCCCTTCCATCAGATCCGATATAAAGCCATCCGTAAGCTCATAGCCTACTATTTGTGTACCCTGAAACGGGTAAAAATAAACATCGGATACTCTTCCTAGCTGTATGCCTTGCACCGTTACGACAGGCAATTCCTTCAGCTTTACCACGCCGGTCTCAAAAGAACGTCCGATTTCGGCCGCTTTAACCGGCTTTATGGCGGATTCCCTTGATATAAATACCGCGTCTTCGCCGCAGGTTAATACTTCTGCCCATTCCACGGTTTTAACCGATGTCGCAAACCATTTTGCGCCTTCTACGATAAGACCGATTAACCGCCAATGTTCATCGAACCAAGCGTCCTTGACAAAGCCGACATGCTTGCCGGAATGAATGACAAGCACCGGCAGCCCGATTAATTGCTGGAGTTTGATCATGGCGTGCTCGGGGCCTCCTACTGATTGGTACGGATCCGCTCCACGATTGTCGCGATTTTGAGTGCAGCGTCTTCCAGTTCCTCCACAGTATTCCCCAAACCAAAGCTGAATCGTACAGCCGAATTCAAACGTTCCTCCGGAAGGTTCATTGCCTTCAGCACATGCGACCTTTCGAGCGAACCCGACGTACAGGCGGAACCGCTAGCCGCGGCAATGCCTTCCATGTCGAGATTCATAAGCATCGTCTCCGTATCAATCCCGATAAAGCTGATATTTACGATATTCGGAAGATAATGCTCCGCGTTTCCGTTTATAACGATCTCCGTTTTCCCGGCCAGCGCGGCTTTCAGCTTGTCTACCCATTCTGTACGAAGCTTGTCCAGGAAAAGTTTCTTGTTATCCCGATCGTTCACACAAATTTCAACAGCTTTAGCGAAACCGGTAATGCCGGCGACATTTTCCGTCCCCGGTCTCCGCTTTCGCTCCTGCGACCCACCGTGAGCGATAGGCTCAAACGGCGTGCCGTTTGCCAAATATAAAGCGCCTACGCCCTGCGGACCGTTTATTTTATGCGCGGAAAAGCTCATCAAATCAACCGGCAGCTCGGACAGCCGGTACGCAGCCGTGCCAAAGGATTGGACGGCATCCACATGGAACAATATGCCATGGGCATGAGCAAGCTCGCCAATCTCTTCGATTGGCTGCAAGGTGCCGATTTCGTTGTTGCCGTGCATAATGCTGATAAGCCCCGTGGTTGGCCGAATCGCTGCGGCAATCTCGTCCACCGAGACGCGGCCTGTCTGATCTACCGGCAGGTACGTCACTTCATAACCTGCCTCGGCTAACGCCTCGCAGGTATGCAGGACGGCATGATGCTCCGCGCTTGATGTAATGATATGGGTTTTGCCCTTCTTCCTCATCGCCGCTGCTGCGCCGATAATAGCCGCGTTGTCGCTTTCCGTTCCGCCGGAGGTGAAGATCAGCTCGGAAGGCTTGCATCCGAGCGCGGCCGCGATCAAATCGCGGGCCCGGTTCACTCTCTGCTTCGCCGCGCGCCCGAAGGCATGCATGCTGGACGGGTTGCCGCCGGCCCCCGTCATCACTTCCAGCATCGCTGCGGCTACATCCGGGTGCATCGGCGTTGTAGCTGCGTGGTCAAAATAATACTTTTGCATACGAATCCCTCATTAAATATAGAACATATAGCTGTCGGCAACGCCGGCATCCTGGTAGTTCACCAGATCGGCCAAGGTTGTCTGATCAAGCACGCTTGCGATACTGTCGCGGATGCGCAGCCACAAATCGCGTTTGGCCGGGTCATCCTCTTCCGTGAAATCTACCGGGGAAATCGGGCCTTCCAATATACGAATCACGTCACCGGCCGTAATCGTCTCCGGTTCCTTGGACAAGATATAACCGCCATAAGCGCCGCGAATACTTTTTACGAGTCCGGCATTGCGAAGCGGTGCAACCAATTGCTCCAGGTAGTGTTCGGAAAGCTGATTGCGCTCGGCAATGCTCTTAAGTGAAATCGGACCTTCGCCGAATTTTCCCGCAAGCTCCATCATAATGGTGAGGCCGTAACGGCCTTTCGTCGATATTTTCATATTCGGGCACCTCTCTTAAGTAGTAGTTGTTCCAATCGATAGCGCGTATGTTAGCGTATTGTTTGTTATAATTACGGGTATTCCCATATCATATCTATGTTAACACAACCTTTTGCGACATGCGAGAAAAGGATTGACTTTTCATGAAAAAGTTTCTCGACTATGTTACAATAGTACGAAGTCCGTTCGCGGAGAGCAACTCTTGCGAGACGGTCTTAGAAGTGTGAAGAACAAGGTGGTGCGCGTGATGGTCAAATCGAAGCAGGAAACACGCGTCGTTGTCGGGATGTCCGGCGGAGTTGACTCCTCCGTAACGGCTCTGCTGCTCAAGCAGCAAGGCTATGACGTGGTTGGCATATTTATGAAAAACTGGGATGACACCGATGAATTCGGGCATTGCACGGCGGAAGAGGACGCTGAGGATGTGCGCCGGGTTTGCGACCAGATCGGGATCCCTTATTATACCGTAAACTTTGAGAAGCAGTATTTCGATAAAGTGTTTACTTATTTCCTCGATGAATACAAGCGCGGCCGGACGCCTAATCCGGATGTGATGTGCAACCGGGAGATCAAATTCGGGGATTTCCTCAAAAAAGCGAACGAGCTAGGCGCCGATTATCTGGCAACCGGCCATTATGCCCGGGTTGAACGGAACGAAGACGGCGAGACAAGGCTGCTCCGCGGCGTTGACGGCAATAAGGATCAAACTTATTTCCTGAGCGCTTTGAATCAGAAGCAGCTCGAGAAAGCCATGTTCCCGATCGGGCATCTTCCTAAGCCGGAAGTACGCCGCATTGCGGAAGAGGCGGGTCTGTATACCGCGAAGAAAAAAGACAGCACCGGCGTTTGCTTTATCGGCGAGCGCAACTTCAAGGAATTCCTGAGCGGTTATCTGCCTGCCCGCCCCGGCGATATGGTTGATATCCGTACCGGCGAGGTAAAAGGACGACATGACGGCCTCATGTATTATACGCTAGGCCAGCGTCAAGGCCTTGGAATCGGCGGATCCGGCAACGGCGAGCCTTGGTTTGTGGCTGACAAGGATCTGGAGCGCAACATTCTTTACGTTGTGCAGGGCGAATCCCATCCAAGCCTTTATTCCACGGGACTTACGGCAAGCGGCATGAACTGGATTGCGCCTCATCGACCGGAAGGCACCTTCCGTTGCACCGCGAAGTTCCGTTACCGCCAGCCGGATCAAGGCGTAAGCGTAACGCTGCAAGCTGACGGCACGGCGGAAGTTGTATTCGACAATCCGCAAAAGGCGATTACGCCTGGGCAAGCCGTTGTTTTATACGATGGCGATCTCTGCCTTGGCGGCGGCACGATTGATGTCGTTCACAAGATTGATGAAGCCGCGTTTGAAGCATTGGCCAAATAAATGAAGCAAGCCCCCTTGCCCGAATGGACAAGGGGGTTTATTTTTTCCTCATGAATGTCCCTCCGCTTTTCCTTCCGGACCGTATCTTCCTTTCCATACGCCCTGCTGCGCCTGCATGTTGAGCTTATGCAACAGAACGCGCGAAATCCGCAAGTGATCCGTTTCCTCGATAATAAACGCATATTCCCCGCCATAGTCAATCCGCTGCCCGCTTGTTGGCGGAATTTCGATCTGGGAGTATATCCAGCCGCCAATCGTATCGTAATTGTCGCTTTCGATATCCATGCCGAAATAGCTGTTCACTTCCTCGATCAGCATCATCCCGCTGATGGAGTAGACCGAATCGTCCCGTTTCTCGATCTCCGCCCGCTCTTCGTCAAATTCATCCTGAATCTCTCCAACTATCTCTTCCATAATGTCTTCCAGCGTAACGAGACCGGATGTCCCTCCGTATTCATCGATGAGCATGGCGATTTGCGCTTTTCTCTTTTGCATCAGGATAAGCAGATTGCTGATTTGCATCGAATCGGGAACCGTCGTAATCGCCCTTGTAATCTGCCGGATATCGGTCAGGCTATGCGTCGTGTCCTTCAGCAAGTCTTTTATATGAACGAAACCGATAATATTGTCCTTGTCATGATCGCAGACGGGATATCTCGTATGCATCTCGTTTAATGCGATAGCCTTGTTGTCTTCCAGAGACAGATGAACATACAGGCAGACCATCTCCGTGCGCGGAATCATAATCTCTCGGGCATTGGTCTCGGCAAATTCAAATATATTATCGACAAGAGTCAGCTCCGTATTGTTGATCAGTCCGCTCTTATGGCTCTCCTGCATGAGAATGCGGATTTCTTCCTCCGTATGGGCGGAATGCTGCTCGGATGCCGGCTCGACGCCAAGCCGCTTCAGGAGCTGATTCGCCAGACCGTTCAATACCCAGATAAACGGATACATCAGCTTGTGGAACATGACGAGAGGCGTTGCGGTAAGCAGGGTTACGGTTTCCGCCTTGCGGATAGCCAGCGTTTTGGGGGCGAGTTCACCGAGGACAATATGGAGAATGGTAATAAATAAAAAGGCGATGATGAAGGAAATCGAATGAATCCACACCGGATTGCCCCAGCCAAGCGCGAGAAACCACGGCTCGATCAAATCCTTGATCGCCGGTTCCCCTATCCAGCCAAGACCAAGCGAGGCCAGTGTAATCCCCAGCTGGCACGCAGACAAATAGGCATCGAGATTGCCCGTCAAATGCGAGGCAAGCTTCGCCCGCATATGACCCTCGGCCGCCAGCGTTTCGATCCGGGTGCCCCGGACCTTGACCATGGCGAATTCCGCGGCAACAAACAGACCGTTCATAAACACCAGAAAAACGATAAGAACCAGCTGCATAACCATCGGAAGCGGATCACTCAATACAGTCCCCTGCAGCCGTGCGACCTGCACAGCAGCAGGTGCACCTCCTTCGAGAAGGGAATTTGCGATTCTGTAAAGATACGGTAATTTAAGTTTATTCCGCGTAAACCTTGCATTATGACGATTTATTGCCTTCGAATATTGTTCAAAAAGGCAAAGTCGAAACGAATGCCCGATCTGTTATAATGACATCAATTCATCCAATAAAACAAAGGGGAATTTTCTGATGAAACGTATCCTTTTTATTTGCCTGGCCGCCTTATTCTTGGTGCCGGGCATCGCAATGGCTCATTCCAAGATTACCGTATCCACCCCTGCCAAGGAGGAGACCGTTACCGTCTCTCCTGCCGAGATTTCCATGACCTTCAACACCGATATCGAAAAGCTGAGCCAATTCAAGCTGCTCGATGAATCCGGCAAAGAGGTTCCGACCGGAGATATTTCCGTAAGCAAGGCGACCATGAGCGGTTCGGTGACAGAACCCCTGAAGAATGGGGCCTATACGGTAAAATGGACGATTATCGGCGCTGACGGTCATGCGGTTGACGGCGAATACGCCTTTACGGTTAATGCCCCGGAAGCAACGCCTTCTCCAACGCCGGAAGCCGCGGCAACCCCGGCTGATTCGTCTCCGTCTCCAAGTGCCGAAGTTACGGAAGCACCGGATGCAAGCGCATCCGCGGATGATAACGCCTCCGAGGAGCCTTCTCCTTCGGATCCGGCAGAGGACGCTAAGGCTGAGTCCGGCAATAACAATGGTGTCAATGCCGCGGTTTGGGTAATTGCCGGCGTGATTGTGATTGCAGGGGTAGCTATCGTGATCCGGAGGGGCCGCAAATGAGTTACGTCAGCGAGGCTCTGCTCTATGTCTGCTTCGCCATCCTGACCGGAACGTTTATTCTGCGGGTCGTCCCGGAACAAAGACGTCCGGAGATACATATTCCGAACTGGCTGCCACTCGTTTGCGCGCTTGCGATTCCGGTACTCGAATACGTGCCTATTCATGATTCCGCGGTGCTGTTTGCCAAGGATACGGACGTTACGTACGGCGAGATGGTGAAAAGCATCCTGCTGGAGCTGAACAACGGCAAGGCCTGGATCTGGTCGGCTGTGGCTTCCGTCGGCCTTGCTTTTCTGCTTGGCCTGCCCTCCTTCCGCAACGATAAGCATATGCCGAAGGTCAGCTTGTTCATTATGTTTCTGTTAATTCTCTGGATTGGTTATGCCAGCCATGCGACTTCGCTTTACGGCACCAAGGGCTGGCTTGTCCACTCCGCGCATTTCCTGGCCGTAACCGTATGGATTGGCGTGCTGTTGATCGCCAGCTGGTTCTCCGCGAGCAGCCGCAGCTGGGAGGCGTTCCTGGCCTGGTTCTCGCCGCTTGCCATCGGCTGCATGCTGATCGCTTTTATCGCCGGCATTACGCTTATGACCTTTACTACGCCGCAGTACGTCAATTCGTGGATGCTTCCTTACGGGCAAATGCTTCTGCTGAAGCATTTGCTCCTAGCGCCGCTGCTTTTATTTGCCTATACGAACGGCTTCGGCTACCGGAACAAGCTTAAGGAGTCAAGCGGCTTTAACCCCCTCCCGTGGCTCAGAGCGGAGAGTATCATCGCAATGCTGCTCTATATCGTCACAGGAGTGCTGGGTCAGCAGACGCCTCCCCATAACGTGAAGGAAACGCTGCAAGGGGTATCTCCTTCCAAGCTGTTCACGACCGTCTACAACGGACATTTCAGTCCCGATCTGTCCCTGAAGCTTTCCATCGGGCTGGACAGCATTCTTATGCTTGCCGCGGCTCTCGTCATGATCTACGGACTCATTCAGATGTACAAGGAAAACAAAATTTTACCGGCTTTTGTTATGGGGCTGCTGACGACGGTATTTGGTTACTTTGCTCTCATGTTCGGTATTGGTTAATGGATAGAAAAAAGCGCCGCTTCGTCATGGAAGCGGCGCTTTTTCGTCCTATTATTTTGTAAGCGTAATGCCATAGTTTTCAGCAAGCTGATCCAGCATCAGGTTAGCTGCTTTAATGCCGCCGGCCGTATTCCAGATCGCGTCGTCCACCCGGTAGGCATGGCCTGCTTTTACCGCGCTGAGACCTTTCCAGATCGGATCGTTTGTCCACTCCTGCTCTTGAGCGGAGCCCTTGCCGTCACCCGTATCGTAAGTGAAGTAGAAGATCCGGTCCGCATCCGCTTCCGGCAGGCGCTCCTTCGTGATTTCGTCGGCAAACGTTTCCTTCGAATTCAGCGTCATCTCATTGCGTGCCAATCCGATCTGAGCCGCGATTACGCCGGAGAAGGTATCCGTATGATAGACGCGCGTTTTTCCGCCCATGAAACGGACGAACGACACGGTTTCCTTCAATTTGTCTCCGGCTTGCGCTTTGAAATCTTCAATGCGGGCGTCAAAGTCGGCAATCAGCTTGTTGCCCTCTTCGGTTTTGCCAAGCGCTTCGGCATACAGCTTGAAATTATCCTTCCATGCGCCGCGAAGCGTTTCAGCTTCCACCGTTGGCGCGATAGCTTTCAGCTGTTCATAGATTTCCTCATGTCTCATTTTGTTCGCGAGAATAAGATCCGGCTGCAGTCCGGCGATAAGCTCCAAATTCGGCTGGCCTTCTTCGCCTACCACTTCCACGCCTTCCATGTCCGCCGCGATATGGTTGTACCACGGGTTGCCCGTAAACGATTTGACAGCGCCAACCGGCTTTACGCCAAGCGCCAATACGGCTTCCGTTCCTTCATTCGTAAGAACCACAACCCGCTTCGGCGTGCCTTTAATTTCGGTTTCGCCCATTGCATGCTTCACGATACGGGTCTCGTTCGAAGCGGCCTGCTCCGGATTACCTGCTTGGTTATTGGATGTATCTGTACCTGCGTTATTGTTGGAATTCGATCCGCAGCCTGCTGCCAGAACAGCGATAATCATTGTACAAAGCATCAGCCAAATCATTTTCTTTCCGTTAAAACGGTTCTTCATGTGAATGAGTGCCCCCCGATGATAATATTTCTCACTTGGACAATATAAAAGAAAACCGCTACATAGTCAACATAAATTTGATAACGATTCTCATATTCATTGACAGGGCAATAACTCCTCTATTAAAATTCACTAGGTACATAAATATAATAAGTTGCCATCCGAGATAAAGGAGTTCGCAAACAGCCATGAGACTAACAGGATTCATACTATCTCTCCTGCTCCTTGGAGCAGCGATTATATGCAGCATTGCCTTCGGCATAACGGATATCCCGCTTGCAACGGTATTTGATGCCATCTTTCATTATCAGCCCTCTAACCAAGAGCATTTGATCATACAGACGGCAAGGGTTCCGCGGGCTCTAGTCGCAGCTGCTGCCGGCGCCAGCCTGGCTGTCGCTGGCGCCCTGATGCAGGTCGTTACGCGCAATCCGATAGCTTCGCCAAGCGTATTCGGCGTCAATTCCGGAGCTTCCTTTATGGTTGTTGTGGCATCCGGCTGGCTTGGCATTAACGGCATGCAGCCCCTTACACTTCTTGCCCTGCTCGGCGCGGCAATCAGCGGTGCAATCGTATTCGTCCTTGGCAGCATTGGGCGTGACGGTATGACGCCAGTCAAAATCACGTTGGCGGGCGCTTCGATCGCCGCATTCTTCGCGTCGCTCACCCAGGGCTTTATGCTCTCCAGCGGCAAAATGTTCGATCAGGTGCTGGTCTGGCTTGTCGGCTCGGTTGCCGGCCGCGACATGCATATGCTTGTCAGCGTGCTGCCTTACATGGCGGTTGGCCTAATCATTGCCATGGCACTTTCCCGTCATTTGAACGTTCTTGGCATGGGCGACGATATTGCCCAGACGTTGGGCCAGCGGACCCCTGTTGTCAAATGGCTCGCTTCCGCAGCGGTTATTCTGCTGGCGGGCGCATCGGTTGCCGTTGCCGGCCCGATTGCTTTCGTGGGTATCATTATTCCGCATATCGTCCGTTATTTCGTTGGCGCGGATTATCGCTGGGTTATCCCTTATTGCGCCGTTCTT
This sequence comes from Paenibacillus sp. ATY16, assembly GCF_003399985.2. Classification (NCBI taxonomy): domain Bacteria; kingdom Bacillati; phylum Bacillota; class Bacilli; order Caryophanales; family Paenibacillaceae; genus Paenibacillus; species Paenibacillus sp. ATY16. The sequence goes on from NZ_NMOK02000017.1 coordinate 51,238, forward strand.
GGCGGCGTGTTGCTGGTAGCAGCCGACATCGGCTCCCGCTACATCGCAATGCCGCGAGAGGTGCCGGTGGGCGTGATGACCGCCGTAATCGGAGTACCTTTCTTTGTCTATATCGCCAGGAAAGGAAGACAGACATCATGAGCAAATACAAGACGGTCCGGCTGAGCAGCCCCAAGCTGTCCTATCTTCTCGAACGCAGAGCATTATGGACAACGCTCATTTTGCTCCTGCTCTGCGCTGCGGGCGCCATTATAAGCACCGGAATCGGCAGCCAGTTCATCTCGCCCCTTGACGTGGTCAAATCGATCATCGGAAAAGGGAGCGCCATGCATGACGTTATCGTATTAAAGCTCCGGCTGCCTCGCATCGTAATCGCCATGCTTGTTGGAGCGGCCCTGGCTTCGGCTGGCGCCGTGCTGCAGGGACTGATCCGCAATCCGCTGGCTTCGCCCGATGTTACCGGGATAACGGAAGGCGCGTCCCTCGGCACGGTCTTGTTTCTCTTTTTCCTTGGCGGCCGTGTCTCCGTCCATTGGATGCCCGTAGCCGCCATTCTCGGCGCTTACGCGGTTACGTTTATTCTCTATATTCTGTCCTGGAAAAACGGCGCTTCGCCGCTCCGGATGGTTCTCATCGGAACCGGATTGTCGGCTGCGTTCAAGTCCATCTCTTACATGTTTATTATTTCCAGCCCTTATTTCCTGGCAAATCGGGCGATGACCTTTATGACGGGCAGCATCTACGGTTCGTCCTGGGCGAAGGATGTTTATACGCTGCTTCCATGGCTGATTGTCCTGCTTCCTGCCACGTGGCTCATGGCCCGCCATATTAATGTACAAGCGCTTGGCGATGAGGTTGCCGGCAGCGCAGGCGCTCACGTGCAGAAGCACCGGTTTATCCTGCTGCTCCTAAGCGTATCGCTGGCAGGGGCTGCCGTTGCGATTGGCGGCGCGATTGCCTTTATTGGCCTGATTGCCCCGCATATGGCGCGGAAGCTTGTCGGCTCGTCCTTTGGCGGACTGCTGCCTGTCAGCGCTTTGATTGGCGCTATTTTATTGCTTGTATCCGATCTGATTGCCCGAACCGTCTTCGCTCCGCTGGACATACCGGCCGGCGTCTTCACCGCGGCTATCGGCGCGCCGTTCTTCTTATTTATGTTATATCGCCACCGCAACCAATAACGAAGCTGGAGGAAGTCAACCATGAGCATGCTTGAAGCGAAAGGAATCTCCCTTTCTTACGGCGGAGCATCCATATTTGAACAATTAAACTTAGCCATCCCCGATGGTAAAATAACAGTCCTGATCGGAAGCAACGGCTGCGGCAAATCCACGTTGCTGCGAGCCCTGTCCAAGCTGCTGAAGCCAACCAAAGGCGAAGTAACGCTAGGCGGCAAGGATCTGTCGTCCATACCGGCCAAGGCGGCCGCCAAGCAGCTTTCCCTGCTCCCGCAAGGCCCTGTTGCTCCGGAAGGACTTACCGTGCTGCAGCTTGTGAAGCAGGGCCGTTATCCTTACCAGACCTGGCTGCAGCAATGGTCGAAGGAAGACGAAGAAGCCGTGCAATCCGCCTTGCGCGCAACAGGCATTGAAGAGCTGGCGGAGCGTTCCGTCTCCTCCCTCTCGGGCGGGCAGCGGCAGCGCGCCTGGATCGCCATGACATTGGCGCAGCAGACAGGCATTATTCTGCTTGACGAGCCTACCACGTATCTGGACCTGACTCATCAGATTGAGGTGCTTGATCTGCTCCAGGAAATGAACGAGCGGGATGGCCGGACCATCGTTATGGTTCTGCATGACATTAACTTGGCCTGCCGGTACGCCGATCATATTGCAGCCGTGAAGAACGGTGCCATCTATTCGCAAGGGGCGCCTTCCGAAATTGTTGACGCTTCGATGATCGAGGAAGTGTTCCATCTGAAATGCGATGTCATTCGGGATCCGCTGTACGATACGCCGATGATTGTGCCCCATGGGCGGAAAAAGCGAAGTAATGACGAGGGGTAACATGACGGAGGATAGTGAATTGATCGCCATGGACAGGTATATCTCCTTCAGCCGCTGTTGTTTTCCCTTTTCCTGATCTCAGCTTTTAAGGGTTGAAAAGGGAAAACAAAGGCGGACGCTGCGCTCTTCAGAAGATATACCTTTACCCCGGCGCCATTCGCTTTTTAAAAGAAAAAGATAAAAACAAAAAGGACCTCTTGCTGGGTCCTTTTTACATACAAAAAATAAGGGTTGATGTAGGTATGAATTTGATTAATAATGAAGATTGGACGTTTTTTGCAAATACAAAATATGTATATTTATGCATACAATCTATTTTGAAAAGGATTATTACATATGAATTCTCGAAGGCAACTTCTTTTTTTAGTAACTTCCTTTACTATACTGAGTATTTTAACATGCTCAAAACTCGTTCTGACTTACTACTCCACGGGGAACGCAACGCAAACGACTTTGGCGAAGCAGTATATAACCATTGCGCAAGATATGGCGGCCGGACTGGACAAATCGGCGTACGAACATTTTCTTCAAACCAAGCAGCCGGATCCCTCCATCATTCAGTATCTCGAGGAGTACCGCTCCCGGATCCATGCTCTGTACGTTTATACGCTGCTCCTGGATGACACGGATGTCGCCAAGGTGATGTTGTCGGCGGTTCCAACCGAGTCCGAACTGCTACCAATCGGCTCTCCTTGCACGGTGCCGCCTAAACAGGTCAATCAGGCGAAAGACGGATTGGAGTATTATACCGGCATCATACAGGATAAGACGCATGGCGTCTATTTGTCCATAGGCGTGCCTATTGTCAGCGAGTCCGGGAAGCTGCTTGGCGTTATGGCCATCGATATTGATGCCAGCCAGCTGGAATCCATCAGCCAAGAGGTTATTAACAGCAACAAAGTTGTCTTCACCATCGACATTCTTTTTGCCGTCATTTTGCTGCTCGCCTTTTTTGTCCTTAGAAAATGGCACAAAACCCGTTTGAAGCAGGATCTTTACGAATCCGAGCAAATGTATATTTCCGAGATGGGGAAAGTCATCGATTCCATCAAATCCAGCCGTCATGACCGAATGAACCATCTTCAGGTGCTTCACGGTTTACTGACGCTGAAGAAGTACGACAGGGCAACGGAATATTTGAAGCAGCTGGCAGCCGACTCCAGGGCTCTTGATCTGTCGATGAAAATCAATAATCCCGTTATTCTGATCTTGTTCCAAAGCAAATGGGAGCTGGCGCAATCCAAAGGCATAGAGATGCAGTTTGAGACCGATACCGATGAATACAGCAAAATCGAATCGATGGATCTGGTCAAAATATTCTCGAACCTGCTTGATAACGCCATTGAAGCTACCGAGATTTATGAGGGCAAGCTGCCGCGGCGTATTCTGGTGACCTCCCGCTCCAAGGGTGTCAAAAACGTCTATACGGTAGAAAATCCGGCCATATTGCATGCGAAGGATCAGAAGAATCTGTTCCACACCGACGGATATACGACCAAAGCGAATCCGAACGCCATGCGCGGCAACGGGCTGTCGATTATCGCAAAGACGGTTCATAAATATAACGGCGATATCCGCTTCCGCTACGAAAACGAAACCGTCAAGATTCAAATTACGCTCTAAGCAAAGAGGATCTTCCGCCGGAAGGTCCTCTTTGCGAATTATTTGCCTCGCTTCTCCGGGTACCTCACGATAATGTCCCACGTACTGTATTGTCGTATCCGAATATAATGAATAACAACTGTCATTAAAGACACTACTCCGGTAAAGGTATATATCGCCGTGCTCTCATCGTTTTCAGCGGAAGCCCAAGACCCCAAACCGTATATTAAACAAATAAGAGTTAAGATAGAGCCTGCTAGTATATAGGCGAATCTTCTGAATCTCGACCTTTTCATCTTAGTCATAAAATATTGGTAACAAGTTTCGCATATAACTGTTTTTCTTTTTCCAACCAGCTGTAAACATTCTGGGCAGTAGTCTTTCCCGCAAAAAGGGCAAGTTGTTGCATATTCCTTTTCATCATGCACAAAACAAGTTTTCAGGATGATATCCCCTTATTATAAAAAATCTCCGTTTCGTAATGACAGTATATCTTTGATCCTATTCGTTGTCTGTCGAATAATGTAAAATAACAGGAAAGGACCTTCCGCCGGAAGGTCCTTTCCTGTTATTTTTTCCGCTGCCGGAGCTCCTGGTTCTGGCGAATTTTCCCTTCCATCCCCTGCTCGGTCGCTTTGTAGATCGTTACGCCCTTTAAGTTGTCCGGCAAATATTGCTGATTCACGTAATGGCCGGGGTAATCATGCGGATACTTGTAGCCCTCGTGGCCAAGCTGCTGGGCGCCTTTGTAATGCGTATCCCGCAGATGAAGCGGCACTTCCGCTTGTCCCGCCCCCTCGATAACGGACATCGCTTTGCCGATCGCAACCGCTGCCGCATTCGACTTCGGACTTTCGACGGCAAACAATATGGCCTGGGCAATATTGTACTTCGCCTCCGGCCAGCCGATCTTATGATACGCATCCATGGCCGTTACCGCCTGCACCATCGCCTGCGGATTGGCAAGACCGATATCCTCGCTGCAAGCCACGATAAGCCGCCGGAGGAAGGTCATCGGATCCATGCCAAGCTTCTCGACCGCATAGAGAAACCAGAACAAGGCGGCATCGCTCGAGCCCCGGATACTCTTGTGGAACGCCGACAGAACATCATACTGCGTAGACGTATCCGCCCGGACGGTTGGCTTCCGGATCGATTCCTGCGCAACCTCCATCGTAATCCGGACCGAACCGTCCGGCTCCGAAGGGGTTGTGACCGCTGCGAGCTCCAGTGCATTCAGCGCGCGGCGGATATCGCCGCCCGCCATCTCCGCGATATGCTGAAGCGCCTCTTCCTCGGCGTGAAGCGTCATAAAGCCAAGTCCGCGGTCCCTGTCCGTCAAAGCCCGCTTCATGGCCTCCAGCGCATGCTTTTCATTAAGCGGCTCCAGCTGGAACAGCGTTGAGCGGGACAAGAGCGCCCCGTTCACATGATGGAACGGATTCTCCGTCGTTGCCCCGATAAATATAATGATCCCCTGCTCTACGGCCGGCAGCAGCGCGTCCTGCCTGGACGTGTTAAACCGGTGAACCTCGTCGAGGAATAAAATCGTTTTTTTGCCGTACATCAGCTTGTTTGTCTTCGCCGTGTCAATGACTTCCCTGACATCCTTCACCGACGCGTCTACCGCGTTTAGCTTGACGAACTCCCCTGCCGTACGTTTCGAGATAATATTCGCGAGCGTCGTTTTGCCGCAGCCCGGAGGGCCGTACAGCAGGATCGACGATACCTGGTCGCCTTCTATCGCCCTGCGCAGCAGCTTGCCCGCTCCAATGATATGCTCTTGCCCGATATAGTCATCCAGCGTCTCCGGCCGCATTCGGTCGGCAAGCAGTCTTGCCCGCGGCGTCTCCGCCTCCTGATAGGAGAATAAATCCATTATGAAGTCACAACCTTTTTACCTGCATAAATGCGTTACTATGATGATAGCATACTCGCACATACGTTCGCCACCATCCGGAAATGGGACTGTTGCCATATTTTTTTGTTAAAACCTAGTTAATTTGTAGGTATTACTATAATATTTCACTACTAAAGAGCCGATATAAATTGCAGGAATATATTTCCTTTGTCATGCCGCGCAAAGCGGATGGCAAGCCACGAGAGGGAACTTAAAGAGATAAAAAACATTAGACAGAGAGAGAGGATAAGGAGAGTTGTGTTTTGTTCAAATCTGTGAAGAGCGAATGGGAATTAGCGGTGTTCAACAGCATTTGGGTCTCTGTATGGGAGGAAAAGGGCTATGAGCTCGAGCATGCGGCACAGGTCGTCGAACGGTACCTGGCTGTAGCCGAGGACGGACAATGCGTAGGAACGTCCGAAATTAAGCCTTACCTGCCCGGCCTTAACGAGATCGATACGGTCGCTCCTTTCAAACAGCATTTCAAAATCACCGAAGACCCCACCCGCGTAGCGGAAATCGATAAAATCGCAGTCTTACAGCATTATAGAGGACAACAGCCGATCTCGGATTTATTATCATCCGCCGTATATTGTGCCGAGAAGTACAATTTCCGCTACTTTATATCGCTGCTGGAGCCCGTATTCTACCGTGCTCTACGAATTACTTTCCGCGTTCCGATGGAAAAGGTTGGCGGCAAAACGTTCTATAAGGGAGATGACGTCATTCCCGTCATTTTCGACATGGAGTCCATCTACCGCAATAAAGAACAATACAACTGGCTGGTCTATCCGGCCGCCTCGCCTGCCAGATCTGCCAGCAGAGCTATGTAAGCCTTATAAAACCACTGTGTAAAGGTAGAGATCACGACTATGACCAAAGATCAGCTTATACTCGACAAACGGAATCGTTTATTTGTAAAAATTTTATGGGGACTGCTTGCTCTAGGCCTTCTTGCCGATCTAGGAGCAGGTCTCGGGACGGATATGATTGTTCTGCTGGCTGTCGTTGGCCTTATCAGCTGCGGGCTGGCAACCTTTATGACTTACAAACGGATTATGGTCCAGTACATCATGTACGTCGTTCCGGTCATTCTAACCGCCTTAACGGTGCTGCTGATCGTATCCGATCCGCATCCGATTATAAGTACATATTTCCTCGTCTACGTTAATATTGCCGTCATGACGCTTTACGCGGATTATAAGCCTATCATCTTCACCGGCGTTCTCGGCATGGGCGTCAGCACGTACATTTTCCTGGATTCCGATTTGCAGCAGCAATTATTCCCGAATGATTCTCTGCTCTACCTGTTCTTATATCTGATCTTTGCGACGGTCGCGCTCTCCTTCTCCGCGAAATTCAGCCAACGTCTGCAGTCCGATGTTACGAGCGAGCGGCGCGAAGCGCTGGAAGCGAAGGAACTTACCGAGAAGGTCGTCGAGAAGCTGAAATCGATGATTCTTATTCTTGGCGAATTCAGCAACGAGCAGAAAGGCACGGTCGAATCGACCGGCCAGATCTCGCGCGAGGTCACTACTACCTTTGCGGAAATGTCCGCCTCCATTGAGAAGCAGACTAGCATGGTGCTTAACGTCAGCGATTCTGCCCACACGATTGAAACGGCCGTCTCCCAGCTTCGCGAAGGCTCAACGCAATTGCAGCAATATTCCGCGGATACGGCCGTGCTTACCGTGGAAGGCAATGAGCTGATCCGGACCTTAACAACGGATGTGAACAGCGTCAAGGCGATTATCGCCCAGACCGTTTCCCTGATGGAGCAGTTGATTGAGCAGAACGAGCAGGTAAGCTCGATCGTTGGCTCGATCCGGGAGATTTCCGAGCAGACCAATCTTCTGTCCCTGAATGCGGCAATCGAAGCTGCCCGCGCCGGCGAGCATGGCCGAGGTTTCGCCGTTGTTGCCGGCGAGGTTCGCAAGCTCGCTGATAACGCGAATATTGCAGCCGGCGAAATAACGAGCATTCTGAGCACCATCCATACGTCGGTTACGGCCGTAAGCGAGCAGGTGCATCTCGGTCAGCAGGCTGTGGATACCAGCTACGAAGCATCGCAAAAGGTAAAGAGCATTATCAAGCGGATTAACAGCAATACCGAGCAGGTTAAGCAGCAATCCGATACCGTTGGCGAATCCTCCAAACAGCTGTATGACCAGTATTCCTCCATTTCAGGCGAGATGACGGGCATGGCCGCCATAACCGAGCAGAATATGGCATCCGTTGAAGAGGTTTGCGCCAGCATGGAAACGCAAGATGTGAAGATCGGCCATCTCGTGGAAGGTTACGCGCAGCTCGATGTCTTGATCTCCGAGCTTAAGCAATTAGTTGAACCAACAACCAAATAACGTGAACGACAAAACCGCGAGCGGATTCCGCTTGCGGTTTTTGTTCGTTTAACAGCCCCGTCCATTAATGACTTCTCATAGTAAATCGACAAAAAAATACAAAGCTTGATATAATGATTCAACATACATAGTTGCAGGTGGGCGGAATACTTATATGAGTTTATTTAAGCTGGATTTCTTGAAGAAAAATAAGAGACAAGAGGATATCCCGATTCTTTCCGAGTTGTTTAATACGTCCTTGTTTGATCATCGGTCAGACATCTTTCTGCTATTCGATCATAACGGACGGCTGACCGAAGCGAACCAGGCCTTTACGAATACATTAGGTTACTCTTTGGAGGAGTTCAAGCAGCTGACTTACGGCTCGCTTTTACCCGAGAATCAACGGCAGCGTGCGAAGGAGCACTTTCAAAAGCTGCTGCTTGGCGAAATTCAAATTTTCGAAATCCGCGTTCTTCATAAAACGGGCCAATTCATCGACTTGACGGTTACCGCTTTCCCAAGAAAGATGAACGATCAAATCGATGGTTTCTACGCCATTGCGAAGGATCTGTCGGATATCAAATTAATGGAGCAGAGATACATTTCCCTGTTAAAAAATATGTTCAGCGCTGCCTTTATCATCGATTTGCAAGGCAACGTCCTTGACGTGAACGATGCGGCCGTTAAATTAACCGGCTACGGCAAAGAGGAGCATGTCCACTTTAGTCAATTCATTAAGCCTGGGGACCTTGAGCAAGCGATGGCTTATAACCAGAGGGCTCTTGAAGGCGAAACTCTGTCTTTTCAAATTGCCATTCTTCACAAAAACGGGCATAGCGTTGATGTCATCACGACCCTCTCCCCCATTTTTATGCATGAGCAAATTACGGGCATCATTGGAATAAGCAACGATATCTCGGACGAAACAAAAAACAAGCAATTATTTCAGATTAACAAACAACGCTACGAATCCCTATTTGAACAGAACCCCGATGCGATCTCTTATTTTGATTTGAACGGCAACTTTATGGATTGCAACCCAGCGCTTGAAAATATATTAGGCTACTCCAGAGAGGAATTATTGTATTCCAGCTATAGTCACTTGATTGCCGAATATGAAAGGGATAAAGCCCAATTCTATTTCGATCAGGCGCTGCAGGGCACGGTCCAGAGCTACGAACTGGAATGCCTGCATAAGCAAGGTCATCTCGTTTACATGAAACTGACAAAGCTTCCTATCACGGTTGACAACCGTATTGTCGGGATTTATTCCATCGCCAAAGATGTCACAACAAGAAAACAAGCCGAGAATGCCCTCATCGAAGCCGAATCCAAATACCGCAGCCTGGTGGAAAAATCGATTGTTGGCGTCTATATTATTCAAAAGAATATCATCTTGTATGCCAATCCCCATCTGATAGACATGCTTGGTTATAAAGAAGCGATTATCGGAATGAGCATTTGGGACATTGTGTATCCGGACGACTACTCGTTTGTAAAACGAAACATTCAAATCCTGTATAACGAATCGGATGCCATCCGGCATCCTCTCCGCGTGTTAACGGCGGAAGGGAAAATGCTTGATGTCGAGACGTATTCCAACCGGATCATGTATCAAGGCTGCCCTGCCGTCATTGGTACCATCCTTGATGTAACGGAGCGGAAACGGGCCGAGGAATTGAATGCTTTTCTCGCCTATCACGACTCCTTAACCGAGCTGCCCAACCGTAGAAAGTTCGAAGAGATACTGGAGAATACCTTGGAGACAGCCAAGATAACCCGCCGTCATTTCGCGGTCATGTATCTTGACATGGACCGCTTCAAATATATCAATGACTCATTAGGGCATGCCGTTGGAGACCAACTGTTGATTGCCTTTGCCAAACGGCTGCAGGAACAGATCAGGGAGAACGATTTTGCGGCAAGAATGGGCGGCGATGAATTTACCGTTATTCTTCCGCATATCCGGGACAATAACAGCGCGATCGAGGTCGCGAGGCGTATTATCGAGAGGACCCGAGAGCCCTTTTATATCGAGGATTACGAGCTCTTTATTACAACGAGCGTAGGAATCAGCATCTATCCTAACGACGGGGACGATTCCTCCACTCTGATGAAAAACGCCGACTCCGCTCTTTATCGGGCTAAAGACCTTGGTAAAAACGGTTATCAGATTTTCACCTCCTCGATGAACGTGCAGACCTACAAAATCTTTACGCTCGAGAAGGATCTCCGCAAGGCTATTCAGCGTGACGAGCTGGAGATGTATTATCAGCCCAAGGTGAATATCCATACGGGCGAAATCGTTGGCGCGGAGGCGTTAATCAGATGGAATCATCCTGAGTGGGGACTGATAGCTCCAAATGAGTTAATACCGATATCGGAAGAAACCGGATTAATCGTGTCGCTTGGCAATTGGGTTAAGCGTACGGTATGCCGGCAAAACAAAGAGTGGCAGCTTGCGGGTCTAAAACCTATTCCGATCTCGATTAATGTAACGGCAAAACGGTTTCTATCCAAAGATATTTTGGATGCCACCCGGCAGATATTGGCCGAGACCGAGCTGGAACCCCGTTACCTGGAGATTGAAATTACGGAATCCTCGCTGCTTGAAAATGCGGAAACGGTCATGCATACCCTTGATGCGCTGAACAAGCTTGGCGTTACCATCTCGCTTGACGACTTTGGAACGGGCTACTCTTCCTTATCCTATCTGAAACGATTCAAGCATGCGATCAACATTCTGAAGATTGACCGGTCGTTTATTCATGACCTGCATCAAGGCAGCGACGATAATGCTATTATTAGCATGATTATTCAACTCTCCCTGCATATGAACATGTCGGTTGTCGCGGAAGGGGTAGAGACCGAGGAACAGCTTCATATTCTCAAGCTTTTGAAATGCGATCTGGTTCAAGGCTATCTGTTCAGCAGACCCGTGCAAGCCGAAGCGTTTGCCGAATTGCTAAAGCGCAGATTCCTGACTCCCCTTATCAAAGGAGTCGATGCCCCATTCGAGAACAGACGGGCTTATTTCCGGGTTCATCTCCCTCACCCTATCAGTGCTTTAATGACCGTCATCGAGATAAACGGAAGAAGCATTGAGCTTGGCAAAACGGAAATCGTCATCGAAAATGTAGGAGCCGGAGGCTTGCGATTCTTGTCTTCCATTCAGCTTGCCGTCCATCCCGGAATTCTGTTAGAGATAGAAGCTCAGCTTCTCTACAAAACCTTTAAGCTATACGGCAAGGTTGTCTGGCTAAAGGAGCTGGAACCCGGCATTTATCAATACGGCTTGGAATTCCACATCGATGGCCATGAACGAACGCCGTTAACCCGCGTTCTCCACGCGTTATCCGCGCAGCTTATGAAGAACCCGATTGTTCCCGGCTGCAGATTCATAAAAGAAGACAGCATTCAATATCTTCGTGCCTTCTCCGACCATCGCTCCTCCCTCTAATCCCAAAAAGAACCGCAAGCGAATCCCCGCTTGCGGTTTTCTTTCTGCCCCCTCCCCCGCAGGGTCTTTGGCACTGCCTTTTTCTTATTGATGCTGTGGGATTGGAAGAAAAGTATCGTCTGGAGGAGCGCAGCGCTTGCCTTTGCTTGTGCTTTGCCACCTCTGAATATTGTTCATGCAAAGCACAAGCAACAGCAACCGGAAGAGGATACTTTTCTGTAAATCCCACCCCAGCATCAACAAAAAAAGAAAGGCTGCCCAAAAGGACAGCCTTCCCTCTATACTTCAATTCCATGCTTCGCCAAAAGATCCTGCACCACTACGCTTACCATGATAAGCCCGGCAACCGGAGGCACAAACGCGTTGCTCGCGGGCGGCTGCTTCGCTTTGCGGATCTCCGGAGCATTCTCCGGCACGATGCGCTGCGTCACGTCCTCGCGAGGCTTCTTGGGCAGCTCGTCGGAGAAGACCACCTTCACGCCTTTCTTAATGCCGTCCTTGCGCAGCTTCGTGCGTACCACGCGCGCGATAGGATCCGTATGCGTCTTCGAGATGTCCGCAACGGTAAATCTCGTCGGATCCATCTTGTTCGCGGCACCCATGCTGGAGATGATCGGAATTTTCCGCTCCAGGCATTCCTTGATCAGATGGACTTTATACGAGATTGTGTCCGAAGCGTCCACGACATAATCAAGTTCATAAGCAAACAGCTGCTCATACGTCTCTTCCGTATAGAACATCCGCAGCGAGATGACATCGCATTCCGGATTAATCAGCTTAATCCGGTCGCGCATCAGATCAGCCTTCGGTTGTCCAACCGTTGTGGTGAGCGCATGAATCTGGCGGTTCACGTTTGTAATATCCACAACATCCTTATCGATAAGGATGATCCGGCCCACGCCGGTCCGGGCAAGAGCCTCGGCCGCGATGGAGCCTACGCCGCCGATGCCAAGCACGGCGACGGTACTCCCTCTCATCACGTCGAGGCCTTCCGGACCGATCGCAAGCTCGGTGCGAGAAAATTGATGCAGCATAATTCGTTGCCGCCTCCTAAAAAGAATTGTCACCTAAACAGCCTTATGGCTATTCGTGATGATTCTTACATCGAAAGCATAAGCTTAAGCTTGCTTGTTGCCTGCAGCAGCCGCTTCCGGCTTAGGCTTCAGAACAGTGCGGATATGAAGCTGCTCAAGCTGCGACAGCTCGACCGGAGACGGTGCGTCGCAGAGCAGGTCGGTTGCGCTTGCCGTTTTCGGGAATGCGATGGTCTCGCGCAGGTTCGTGCGGCCTGTCAGCAGCATGACGAGACGGTCGAAACCGAATGCGATACCGCCGTGCGGAGGCGTACCGTAATCGAATGCGTCAAGCAGGAAGCCAAACTTCTCATGCGCTTCTTCCATGTTGAAGCCAAGCGCGCCGAACATTTTCTCCTGAATATCGCGTTTGTAGATACGCATCGAGCCGCCGCCAACTTCGTAGCCGTTCAGAACGATATCGTAGGCTTGCGCGCGGATTTGTCCCGGATCCGTCTCGAACAGGTGCAGGTCTTCTTCCTTCGGACGCGTGAACGGATGGTGAACCGCTACGTAACGTTTTGCTTCTTCGTCCCACTCGAGCATAGGGAAGTCAACAACCCATACGAACTTGAACTTGGAGTCGTCGATCAGACCGAGCTCACGGCCGACTTTCAGACGCAGGTTGCCCAGAACGTCGGCAACGACTTTCGCTTTGTCGGCGGAGAATGTCAGGAGGTCGCCCTCTTCAACGTTCAGACGCTCAGTCAAAGCCGCGATTTCTTCAGGCTTCAAGAATTTAACGATTGGACCTTTCCACTCGCCGTCTTTAATCGTGATCCATGCCAGGCCTTTACCGCCGTAACGGGCAGCGAACGGCTGCAGATCGTCAAGCTCTTTGCGGCTCCAGTGGCCGCAGCCTTTTGCGTTGAACGCCTTCACGACGCCGCCGCTTGCCGCAACGCTTGCGAACACTTTAACGTCGCTCGTCGCAACGATATCGGTAATATCTTCGATTTCCATGCCGAATCGAAGGTCAGGCTTGTCGGAGCCGTATTTGTTCATTGCATCCGCGTAAGTAATGCGTTGGAGCGGAAGCTCAACCTCTACGCCAATCGTTTCGCGGAACAGGCGCGCAATCAGCTGCTCCATCATGCCGAGCAATTGATCCTGCGTCAGGAACGAAGTCTCGATGTCGACTTGCGTGAATTCCGGTTGACGGTCAGCGCGAAGGTCTTCGTCACGGAAGCAGCGGGCGATTTGGTAGTAGCGCTCAATACCGCCGACCATCAGCAATTGCTTGAAGATTTGCGGGGATTGCGGCAACGCGAAGAATTCGCCTTCGTGAACGCGGCTTGGTACCAGGTAATCGCGAGCGCCTTCCGGCGTGCTTTTCGTCAGGATTGGCGTTTCAACGTCGATAAAGCCTTCACCGTCAAGGAAGTCGCGGAATACTTTTGCCGCTTTCGAACGTAGCAAGAGCGTTTTGTGCATTTCCGGACGGCGCAGGTCGAGGTAACGGTATTTCAGGCGAAGCGATTCGTCTACTTCAACGCCGTCTTCGATAGGGAATGGAGGCGTCTTCGCAGCATTGATCACTTCAATCTCCGTCACGCGGATCTCGATTTCGCCTGTTGCCAGGTTTTTGTTGACCGTCTCCGCATCGCGTTCTACAACCGTACCTTTAACAGCCAGTACGAATTCGTTACGCGCACGGTCGGCGATTGCCAAAGCTTCGCCGGAGAAATCAGGGTTAAATACGGTTTGCACGATACCTGTACGGTCGCGCAGGTCGATGAACAAGACACCGCCAAGGTCACGGCGGCGTTGTACCCAGCCGTTTAGTGTTACTTCTTCGCCAATGTTGGCTTTTGTTAAGGTGCCGCACTGATGAGTTTTCAGCATCATAATGGATGTAACTCCCCTTTATAATTAGTTGGATTTCAGTTCCGAAGCCAGACTTGCAAGCGCCACTACGCGCTGCTCGCCTGTTGCCATTTCCTTTAAGGCAATCTCGCCGCGCGTCAGTTCGTCATCGCCGAGAATAGCCGTATACCGGGCTTGCAGACGGTCTGCCGATTTCATCTGCGCCTTCATTTTACGGCCCAGATAATCGCGTTCCGCGCGGATACCGGAGGTGCGCAGCTCGTAGACCAGTCTTGTTACTTCCCGTTCTGCCGCTTCGCCCAGCGCTACCACGTACACGTCAATCTGATGCGCGTTGTCCAGCTCGGCTTGTTGATGCTCAAGCAGCATAATCGTGCGTTCCAGGCCAAGGCCAAGTCCTACGCCCGGTTGATCCGGTCCGCCGATCTCGGCTACAAGTCCGTTATAACGGCCGCCGCCGCCAATCGTATCGATAGCGCCGATCCCTTCCGCCTTGTATTCGAAAGCGGTATGAGTGTAATAATCGAGGCCGCGAACAAGTCTTGGATTAATCGAGAATGGAATGCCCATATCCGTCAGGTACGTTTTTACCTTGTCGAAGTGGATATTGCATTCCTCGTCCAGGCTGTCGAGAATCGATGGCGCCTCTTCAAAGCGGGCCTGATCGGTCTTGCAGTCGAGTACGCGCAGCGGATTGCGCTCCATGCGGGACTGGCAGTCCTTGCAGAGCTGCTCGCGCATCGGCATAAGGAAAGCAAGCAGCTTCTCCCGGAAGGCTGCGCGAACCGCGGGCGTGCCAACCGAATTGATCTCCACGCGGACGCCCTTTAGTCCTACCTCCTTGTAGAAGGTATACCCCAGCGCGATAACCTCCGCGTCAATCGCCGGATCCACCGATCCAAGCGCTTCGATCCCGAATTGGTGGAACTGGCGGTAACGGCCGGCCTGCTGGCGCTCGTAACGGAACATCGGTCCGATATAATACAGCTTTGAAACATCCGGTTCGCCGTACAATTTGTTCTCGACGTACGAACGAACAACGCCCGCCGTTCCTTCCGGACGAAGCGTAATGCTGCGATCGCCGCGGTCCGTGAAGGTGTACATCTCCTTCTCCACGATATCCGTCGTTTCGCCTACGCCGCGTTGGAACAGCTCCGTAGCTTCGAAGATCGGCGTACGAATCTCGCGGAAATTAAAACGTCGGCAAATGTCGCGGGCTTTCTGCTCCGCATACTGCCAGCGCTCAACTACTCCAGGCAAAATATCCTGCGTGCCCGGTGACTTTTGAAAAGCCATTGCAAACCCTCCTAAAAAGAATTTTCGCGTCTTTTGCGGTAATTCTTGCCTCGTAAGCATAATCCTAAAGAATTGTCGCGTCTTTTGCGATGATTCTTGCCTCGTAAGCGTAATCCTCATAACAACTCTTAATCACGCAAAAAACTCCCGCCCCTAACGACATGCCGTTAAAGGCTAATCGTTAGGGACGAGAGTTGAACTCCCGTGGTGCCACCCATATTCCGGACAATGCAGTCCGCTCATTAACGGTTAACGCCCGTTACACGCAGATCGGCTAGTGGCAATGATCTTGCGGATCATTCGTTCACCGTCTGTTCTCCGGAAGGTCGCTTCATCCTGTCACCATAAAGACGCTTGCAGCCTTGGCGCCTCTCTCTGGGTACGTGCACGGGATTACTTTGTTCCATCAACGAATCAAAATTTATATACTGAGTCCTAATTCTAACCGTGTCGACAAAATAAGTCAATAGTCAATCACATTTCATCAGTATGCCTCTTTGCGGACAAAAAAAAACCTGCAGCCATCGTTGCAGGTCCAGAAATTATATTTTTAAAAAGGGGGTCGAGACTTATTATAGGATAGCGATGTTAAAAAACCGTTATAAACTCATTACAGTAATGTTACAAAATAGTAAGCGGTTCATTTACGAACATTCGCTTTTGAAGAAAAAAAGCTGCCCGGCAAGAGCAGCCTTTCGCTTATGTTCCACTTACATGCGTCCGCCGGGCTCACGCCGGTTCGAAGGGAATGCGAAAAATTCCTCCGCCGTCTCCACCTGTTCCTCCAGCCTCGACATCACGATCGCTTCGCGGCGATCCGTATGAAGAAGTCTGCGGGAGGCCCGCTCCACGCCTTGTTCCTTCCGGGATTGATGCATAAGTTAAGCTCCTTCTGCCAACAGATACTTGAGGCCGATTAAGCCATGCCTGTCTCTATTGTTGCCAGCCGGAGCCTATCTTACCCGCTATTTACTGCTTGCTGTCGATAATTAATGTCACGGGTCCCGAGTTCACGAGAGCGACATCCATCATCGCGCCGAAACGGCCCGTCTCAACGATCAGGCCTGCCGCGCGAAGCTGCTCGTTGAACCGATTGTACAGCGGTTCCGCCAGCTCCGGACGCGCGGCAGCCATAAAGTTCGGACGCCGCCCTTTCCTGCTGTCCCCGTACAACGTGAACTGCGAAATCGATAAAATCTGTCCGCCGACGTCAACGACGGAGAAGTTCATTTTCTCATTCTCGTCCTCGAAGATCCGCAGACCCGCTACCTTATCCGCCATCCAGCGGATATCCTCTTCCGTGTCTTCATGCGTGATTCCGACGAGAAGCATGAGACCGTTATCGATTGCCCCAACGACTTCCCCGTCGATGGTTACGCTTGCCTGCTTGCTGCGTTGCACAACTACCTTCACTGCGGGTAAACCTCCAACTAGCTGTTCATAATGCGCTGAACGGAGTAAACATCCTGAACGCGTTTGATTTTCTCTACTACCGAGGACAAATGATCAATATTACGGATAAGCACGGTCATATGAATCATCGCCATTTTGTTCTTCACCGAACGGCCCGTAACGGCCGAAATATTCGTCTTGCTCTCGGACACGGCCTGCAGAACTTCGTTCAGAAGTCCCGAACGGTCATGTCCGGTTATCTCGATATCTACGCTATAGTTGGATTCAATCGAATCCTCCCACTCCACCTCGATGACGCGGTCCGCCTCTTCACCTTCCGAATTGAACGGAATGTTCTGGCAGTCCATCCGGTGAACCGACACGCCTCTGCCGCGGGTGATATAACCGATAATCGTATCTCCCGGAACCGGGTTGCAGCATCGCGCAAAGCGGACCAGCAAGTTGTCGATTCCTTTTACCGTTACGCCGTTGGTCGGACGGTTCTTGCGGTGGCCCGGAGATTTCATCTCCTTCGGCTCGGAGGTCAGTTCAATCAGATTGGATTTCTCCGCCTCCTTGCGAAGCTTCTCCGTCAGACGCGTACAGATCTGGGCAGCCGTAATGCCGCCGAATCCGATAGCCGACATCATATCTTCGATATCGTTGAAATTGAACTTGTTCGCCACTTCCTGCAGCTTGTCGTCGCTCATCCAGGCAGACGGCTCAACGCCCAGGCGCTTCAGCTCTCGCTCGAGCAGATCACGGCCTTTGGCCACGTTCTCTTCCCGCTTCTCGCGCTTGAACCATTGGCGGATCTTGCTGCGCGCGTGGGAAGATTGCGCGATCTTCACCCAGTCCTGGCTAGGACCGTAGGAATGCTTCGACGTTAAAATCTCGATAATGTCGCCGGTCTTCAGCTTATGGTCAAGCGGTACAATCCGACCGTTGACCTTCGCGCCGATCGTCCGGTTGCCGACCTCCGTATGGATCCGGTAGGCAAAGTCCAGCGGTACCGAGCCGGCAGGCAGCTCAATGACTTCGCCGCTTGGCGTAAACACAAATACAAGATCGGCGAAAAAGTCCATCTTGAGCGATTCCATAAATTCCGAGGCGTCGCGCGCTTCGTTCTGAAGCTCCATAATTTCGCGGAGCCAGGACATTTTGTCCTCGAAATTGTTGTTTGGGACAATAGTCCCTTCCTTGTAAGCCCAATGGGCTGCGATACCGTATTCGGAGGTGCGGTGCATATCCCAGGTACGGATCTGCACTTCCGTCGGCTCCCCGTTTGGTCCGATTACCGTCGTATGCAAGGACTGGTACATGTTAGCCTTCGGCATCGCGATATAGTCCTTGAACCGTCCCGGCATCGGCTTCCACAACGTATGAATAATGCCAAGAGTGGCATAACAATCTTTAATATTGTCTACGATAATCCGGATCGCCATCAAATCATAGATCTCGTTAAACTGTTTGTTCTTGACGGTCATTTTCTTGTAAATGCTGTATATATGCTTCGGACGACCCGAAATATCCCCGTCGATACCCATTTCTTCGAGCTTCTCTTTGATCCGTCCGATTACATCGGAGATAAACAGCTCGCGCTCCGCCCGCTTCTTCTTCATCAGATTCGCGATCCGGTAGTATTGCTGCGGATTCAAATACCGCAGAGCGATATCCTCCATCTCCCATTTAATCGCGGAAATACCGAGACGATGAGCAATCGGGCAAAAGATTTCCAGAGTCTCGTAGGCGATCCGACGCTGTGCTTCCTCGGACTGGAACTTCAGCGTGCGCATATTATGAAGGCGGTCCGCCAGCTTGATCAGAATAACCCGGATATCCTGCGCCATCGCCAGGAACATCTTCCGGTAATTCTCGTTCTGCTGCTCCTCCTTCGAACGGAACTTGATCTTCTCGAGCTTCGTAAGTCCGTCGACCAGCATCGCGCAGGTTTCGCCAAAATTCGCGCGGATGACCTCAAGGTCAACTGTCGTATCTTCTACCACATCATGCAGCAGCGCTGCAATAATCGACAGTACGTCCATTTGCATATCCACGATAATTTCCGCAACGGCAACAGGGTGAAGAATATAAGGCTCACCCGATTTGCGCACTTGTCCGTGGTGGGCTTGGTCCGCAAATTCATAGGCTTCCCTGATGCGTACAAGATCCTGTTCTTTTATATAGGCCGACGCCTTTTCGATTAACTGCTCTATGCCCATGAATTGTCCTTTCCGAACGCTTGACTCCGATTCGCGCATTTTCCGAGTTTTCTTAATATTATGCTGGAAGTAGGCATCCGCGTCAACCTGCATCCCTCACCAAATTTCGCGCGGGGAAGCTAAACGGAATCGGCCGGAATGCGAATATGAACACGCGTGCCTTCACCTTCCGCACTCTCAATCGCCACGCCAAATTCTTTGCCGTAATAAAGCTGGATCCTCTCATGTACATTACGGATTCCGTAGCCTACGCGTTCCGCTCCTTCTCCGCTAAATATATGGAAAATCGTCTCCTGAGGCATACCATTGCCGTTGTCCGCAATAATCAAATGGACAACCTCCCCCTCCAGATAGCCGCTCACGTGCATATCAATCTGGTCTCCGCGCCAAGCATGCTCGAGCACATTCTCAACAAAAGGCTGAACGATCAGCTTGACGGTCGTGAGTTCGACAATTTCCGGGGAAATATTATAGTCGATTCGGACCCTGTCGCCGTATTTAATCTGCTGGATGTCCATGTAAGCCCGAACCTGCTCGATTTCCTTGCCGATTGGTATAATGGTCTGGCCTTCATTCAAGGACAACCGGTAAAACTTGGCCAGATTCATGACCATCTGATGCTGCTTTTCGACCTGCCCGAATTTTGCCAGCCGGCTGATCGAGGAAAGCGTATTATATAAAAAATGCGGATTGATCTGCGCTTGAAGCGTCTCCAGCTCCGCCTCTTTCTTTTTCAAATTTGTCGTGTAGACCTCTTCAATCAGGTTTTGCGTTCGTTTGCCCAGCTCATTAAGCGAAGACGCAATCGTCGTAAATTCATCGTTTCCACTGTAATGAATCCGCCGCTGAAAGTCTCCTTGACGGAAGGATTGAAGTACGGACATCACCTTTAACACCCGCCGTGAAAACGTTCTCGAGACAAACGTCGCGACCAGCAAAATCAGTACGCAGCTCGCGCTGCAAATAATCAGCGTCAACAGCTTGACCTTTTGCGTATCCTTCTCTAACACCGAGGATGGAACCATTGCCGTGAGACTCCAATTCAGACCGGGAAGCGGCTGCCGGATAACGAGATAATTTTTGCCTCTCCCCTCATCCCACAATTGCTCCGTCGACTGCTCGGTTGCTCCCGATGCATACAAAATATTCCGGCTGCCATCGGTAATAAACAGGGTGCTGCCTGCGCCAATCTTGCGGGAATCCACGCTCTGGAACAAATCGGACAAATAGACGCTGATTCGCATAAAGCCGATCTCTTTCGGCTTGGCCGACTCCAGATCAACTAACCTCCGGAGAAGCGATATCCGGTTATAACGATCGTCATCCTCAATCTGTTTCCACTGTTTCGTCTCTCCGTATTGCTCGGCGGGGTATGATTCGTACCAGGGCTTCTGCGTAATCCGATTCAAATGAAGCAGGTCGAAGAACTTGCCCTTCAAGGCAAGAGGATCGATATTTTTGCTGTCGTAGTAAACCTCCGGCAATGTCTCATTGCGCAAATAAACGGTCAGCCACATGCTGCGGTTCGTCGATTCGATGGTCTGCCGGAACTTCGGAAGCAGCAGCTTGGTTGTTGCTTCATAGCTGACCCAGCCTTCCTCGTAGTGCAGCAGCTGCTTCGACAAGGTTGTATCATAATAGAGAAGATCGGATAAGCGGACCGTATCCTCCAATTTATAGACGACGTTATCTTCGATTTGCTTCAACGTTCCTTTAATGGTGTTCGTCGTATTCGAACGGATCGAATCCGTCATGATGTCGCTGGCGAAATAGCCCAGCAGAAAGATTGGAATAATGATCAGCATCATATAAGAGATCAGCAGCTTGATGCCAAACGGAATAAACTTGCGGGGATGATTAGTGCCTGTAAGCGGCGATTGCGTCATATTAGCGGTGTCTCCTGAATTCGATTGGCGTCATGCCGAAGGTTTCTTTAAACTGCCGGCTGAAATAAGGCATGTAGCGGTAACCCACCTGGTCAGCGACCTCATATATTTTTACCTTCGGATCCTTCAGCAGCTCTCCCGCCCTCTCCATCCGCATCGTAATGACATATTCGCTAAAGCCTACCCCCATCTCTTCCTTGAACATCAGACCCAAATAATTAGGGGAAAAAGCGAACCTGTCGGCCACTTCCTTGAGCGTAAGGGAACGGTTCAGATGCTCCTTCATATAGGCGGTTACTTCCAAAATAAGCTTCGTATGCTTGCCCGGTTCAACGGTATCGGTCTGAGGCAGCGGCTGATATCGGGGAGCCGTACGTTTGGCAGCCTCCCGCCATTGCCTTTCTTCTTCCTGCTTTCTCGATACTTCATCCAGCTCCTTGGTCACGTGAACCAGCGCGTCAACGAGCTCGGAATCGTCCATCGGCTTCAGCACGTAACTGTATGCCCGAAGGGACAAGGCTTGCTTAACGTAATGAAAATCCTGATACCCGCTGACGAAAATCACTCTAAGCCCCGAGCAGCTTTCGGTCTCCTGCGCCTTGCGCGCAAGCTCCAGTCCGGACATGCTGGGCATATGCACATCCGTAACGAGAATATCGATCTCCCCGTCCTTCAATACCTCGTAAGCGTCAAAGCCGTTGTTGACGGCTGCCACAACCTCAAGCCCAAGCTCGGTCCAGGGAATAAACAAACGCATGCCTTCCAGGTCAAGCACTTCGTCATCCGCAATCAACACTTTATACATGAGGCATCTTCCCCCGTTCACGCAGAGTGGTTAAGCCGTGAAACGGCAGAACCGCCCCTATGCATAGGGACGGCGCCGACCGCTTGACCAAATTATACTCCAGCATTAGCCTGGATGTTAATTGCCTTTCATGCTTTTTAAGTTTTCCTGCCATTTCGTTGTCTTGTAAGCAAGCAGCTTGTCGTAGCCAATTGCTTCGGCATCCTTCTGCGCTTTGTCGAGGATCGCAAGAACCTCTTCATCGCTCTTCGCGTACAGCGCTTTTGCTCTTGCTTCCTTGTACAGCTCTTCGAAGGTTTGAGCGATAATGCCTTCCTCGGAATCAGGAGCCGGCGCAAGGTTGATGAATTCCGTAGCGTTCTTCTGCGTTTTCCACGTAATCGCATTTTGCCAGCGCGCTTCCCATGACTGCTGCTCTTCAG
Organism: Paenibacillus sp. ATY16; assembly: GCF_003399985.2. Lineage (NCBI taxonomy): Bacteria > Bacillati > Bacillota > Bacilli > Caryophanales > Paenibacillaceae > Paenibacillus > Paenibacillus sp. ATY16. Next base: position 73,471 of record NZ_NMOK02000017.1, read on the forward strand.
GCAAGGTCAGCTCGAATTTCATTTTGGACGTATCGATAAAGACGGTGTTGCCGTTCCATTGGAAGTTAACCGTTGCATCCATCATTTTCGTGCGGCCTTCCACGTCGGAGGTGTAAGCATCCGTAAAGATTGGGGAACCGTCCGCGTCCGTGCCTTTCCAATAGATGCCTTCAGGACCCCAGAACAAGGTGCGCGTGCCTTCAGGACCAGTCAAATAATCGAGGAAGGCGAAAATTTTCTCCGGATCTTTAGCCGATTTGGTAATGACGCTTACGTTCCAGCCCAGCTGCGTGTAAGTGCCTGCCCAAATTTTATTCTTATCGAGTCCTGCTTTATGAACCGGCCACACCATTATGTAACCGGAATTCGGATCCTTCTTCTTCAGCTCGGCGTCGCCAACCGCGCCGTATTCCGTTGGGCTAGCGCCGGCAAATACCGCGGCCGTTCCGTTATAGGCCTGCTCCTTTACTTGATCCTTCGTTTGCGTCAGGGCATCCGGAGACATCAGCTTTTCGCGGAACAGCTTGCTTGCGAACTGCATCGACTCGCGGAAGACCGGATCAAGGAACAGCGAGGTGAGCTTATCGCCGGTAGGCACGGCACGGTTCGAAACATACGCCGGCGAGTAATCCTCACCAAAGGCCGAATACAACACGTCAAGTCCTTGGCCGTCAATCGCCAAATCCGGGTTAAACGGCGTTACGTTCGGATATTTCTCTTTGACCATTTTCAAATAGTTGTAGAAATCGTCCGTTGTTTCGAGAGCCGGCTTGCCGAGCTCCTCATAGATCTTTTTATTCAAAAGGTAGCCGGCGTTGCCGTTAGGCTGGGACGTATACCAGTTCGGGAACTGATAAATCTTGCCGTCCTTCGAACGCAGCATGTTGATCGCCTCTTCGCCAACCCACTTCTTGAAGTTCGGATATTTATCGAGATAATCGTCAAAAGGAACCAGCATGCCCGCTTCGCGCAGCTTCTCTACATCCGCTCCGCGGTCCATCCAGATAACATCCGGAAGGTCGCCGGAGGCAATCATGGTGTTCAGCTTCTGTGCGGCATTGCCGCCCGATTGAACCGGCGTAATATCGACCTTCATATTGTCCTTAATCCATTTGGTTGCTTCATCCCCGCCCCAGGCTGGCATCGAATACCAGTCGTAATGCCCGTAAAAAGAAAACTTCAGCGGCTCGCTGCCTAGCTTCCATGCTCCCGAATCGCCAGCCGTGTTCGCAGGCGACTCGCTTTCAGCCGGCTTTTGGCTGTTTGTCGCTGCCGGTTCGTTGTTTGTCTTGTTTCCGTTACCGCTGGAGCATCCCGTCATTGCCAAAGTGATCGCCATTACGCTTGCTAGTCCAATCGTTGCCGATTTCCTCCATCTGCTCATCTTCATAATACCCCTCTCTCCCATGCTTTTAATTATGTTCAGCGGAAGCGGATTTGTCGATCCATGCTGCCGGGCAAGCGTATCCGTTTCACGTTGAAAACGCTGGTTGGACGCAAGCTCCCTATTCCTTCAAAGAGCCTACCAATACCCCTTTTACGAAATACTTCTGCACGAACGGATACACGGCGATAATCGGAATGGTAGCCACCATCATCGTAGCCATCGAAAGCGACTTGCTGGTCACGCTTTTCATCGAGCTGAGCCTGCTCTGGGATGCGGAATCCAGCTGCGAGAACTGTTCGCTCATAATATTGGAATTCAGAATCTGCTGCAGCATCGTCTGAATGGGAATAAGCTTTTCCTTCGTAATGTAGAGACTTGGGTAAAACCAATCGTTCCAGTGCCCCACCGCCGTAAATAAGGCGAGCGTAGCGATAACGGGACCGGATAGCGGCAAAATGATGCGAAAGAATGTTGCCCAGTAACCGCAGCCGTCGATTTGCGCCGATTCCTCGAGACCTTTGGGAAGTCCCTGGAAGAAGGTCCGGAATATAATCATGTTCCATACGCTGATCAACCCCGGAATGATAAAGACAAGAAAGTTATCCATAAGGCCGAGACCGCGGATTAACAGGAACGTCGGGATAATGCCCCCGCTGAAGTAGAGCGTAACAATGCAGGCGATCATATAAAACTTGCGGCCGATCAGCTCGCGCTTGGTCATGCCGTAAGCGAATATGGCGGTAAACAGAATAGAGCAGGCTGTGCCAATCACCGTCCGCATGACGGAAATATAAAATCCGTTGATAATCCGTTTGTCCTGGAAAACGATTTCGTAGTTATCGACCGTAAAAGCCCTCGGCCAGAAGGTCACGCCTCCAAGCGCCGTGTCCATCCCCTTGTTAAACGAGATTACCGCGGCGTTCCAGAACGGATAAAAGGTAAAGAAGGCGATAACGGTCAGGCTGATATAAACGAAGATCGATAAGCTTCTATCGCTTAAGCTGGATTTGATTCTCATACGCGGGCGGTCCTCCTTGTGCGATTATGTGCTTGCCTTACCATAAGCTGTTGCCGGTTCTTCTTGCCAGCAGATTGGCAAAGGTGAGCAAGCCAACGCTGATAACGGCCTTGAACAAACCAACTGCCGTCGCATAGGAGAAGCGCTGTCCGGTTATCCCCGTTCTGTACACGTACGTATCCAGCACATCCGATACGTCTCTCAGCACCGGATTAACGCCGAGCAGGAGCAGATCCTCAAAGCCTGCGCTAAGCAGGTTTCCGATTGCGAGAATAAGGAAGATGATGACGACGGGCATAATCGTTGGAATCGTAATCATAAAGATTTGCTTGAACCGGCTTGCTCCGTCGATGGAAGCGGCTTCGTACATGTTAGGGTCAATGCCGGCAATCGCGGCCAGGTAGACGATAGAGCTGAAGCCGATCTCCTTCCAGACTCCCGTCGTTACGATAATCGTCCAAAAGTATTCCGGAATGGACAGGAAGCTGATCGGTTCTTTGATGAAATGCACGGACTGGAGCAGAATATTCAGGCTGCCGTTCTCCACCGACAGGATCGACATCGCAAAGCCCGACACGATAACCCACGATAGGAAATGCGGCAAATAGCTCACTGTCTGTACAACGCGCTTAAAGTACATGTTCTTTACTTCGTTCAGCATAAGCGCCAGAACGATTGGCGCCGGGAAGCCGAATAAGAGCTTCAATACGCTGATGATGATCGTATTTCGCATCACCCGTTCAAACTCCGGCGCATGGAAGAACATTTCGAAATGTTTTAGCCCCACCCAAGGGCTGTCCATAAACCCTTTAAAGATGCTGTAATCCTGGAACGCGGTCAATACGCCGTACATCGGTATGTAACTGAATACGAAAATGAGCAGAAGCGCCGGAATAACCATCAACTGCAAATCCCATTGCTTAACGAAGCGTACCAGCTTGGATTTGCGCTTTAGCGCTTGTTGTTTCTCTGCAACGGCTACGGTGATCTCTGTCATTCGTTGTCCCCCCAAAAAGAATGGCAACACGTTTTTGGTTGCGATTCTTGCTTCGTTAAGCTTCAGATGGAAGCAAGTGCTCTTGCTTTTATTTTAGAATTAGAGAAGGTTCGTTTCTATTTGCCAGACCAACGAAAAATGATACATTTCAATTGATTAATGTTATTTTTCATAACACTCCATTCCGATGTATGCGGTTGCATTTTAAGCCCGGAAAATGAATCCGTTTCCACCTCACATCTCTTGAAAGGTGTATGAAATCAAAAAAACTGCCCCTTACGCTCACGCGTCAGGGACAGTTAAGGTAAAGACTTGATTTTAGTATGTTACGAGGGAGAACACTTCCACGCCTTCCAGCTTCTCGCGGCCCGTCAGGTAGGACAACTCGATCAGGAACGCGGCGCCAACCACTTCGCCGCCCAGCTGGCGGACAAGGTTCATCGACGTCGCGATTGTACCGCCGGTAGCAAGTAGGTCATCCGCAATAAGTACGCGCTGACCGGGAGAAATCGCGTCCTTATGCATCGCTAGGCTGTCATTGCCGTATTCCAGGTCGTAGCTGGCCTGAATCGTCTCGCCGGGCAGCTTGCCGCTTTTGCGGATTGGCGCAAAACCAACGCCAAGCGCCGTAGCAAGCGGAGCGCCAACAACAAAGCCGCGCGCTTCCGGTCCTGCGATAATGTCGATTTTCAGATGCTCAACCGCTTTGCGGATATCCTCGATAGCAGCACGGTATACGTCGCCATCCTTCAGAAGAGTTGTAATATCTTTGAATCTAATGCCTGGTTGCGGAAAATCGGGAATCACCCGGATGTAGTCTTTGAAATTAATATCGCTCATTCTCTTGTTCAATCCTTTCTCTACTTCCCATATCAATTATGCCATTACTTCGTTTGGAACATACGGCGAACGCAGCCTTTCGGCTTCGCGTTTCGCCTCTTGATACCTTTGCGACGTACCAAGATCACGCTTTTGCGGCGCTTCGGCAACAACGAAATGAGTGCCGTCTACCGCAATAAAGCCAAGCTCGAGGAATACCTCCAGCATGACGGTTATCATCTGCTCCGGCCAGCCGCATTGCCCGGAAAGATAGGCTTCGATTCCTTTTGCCGGAATACGCTGTTTCCTTCGGAGCAGCTGGTATACCTGTCCGAAGTGCTCCCGTTCAGGGAATCTCGCAAGCGCTCCCCCGAAATACAAATCATGAATATGAAGTTGGGCTTTGCGCTGGCCGTTCCATTCGTTAATCGACAGCTCGCCGACGAGATCAACGGGCAGACCAGTCTGCAGCTGATTCGACAGCTCTCCCAATCCGAATCCTACCGCATCCAGGGAAGCACGCCCGCTTCGGAGCGACAGCTTCAAATGCCTGGCATCCTTGCCCATCGTTCGATAGTCGGACAGCTCGGCGGATTGCAGCAGCAGCCTAGGCGAAGGATTGCCCGCTCCAAACGGCTCAAGCAAAGCAAGCTGGCCGATCGTATGGACGCTTGCGTCCCCAACCGAACAGACCAGATCAATAGCCGTCTTCGGAATCCAATCCTGCTCCGTCATCCATTCCATCGCCAGCTCGCCTAGCTTCTGCTCGAATGCAGGCAGCTGATCGCGGTGAAGGCTCATGCCGGCCGCCGCCTGATGACCGCCGTAATGGTCCAGCAGCTCGTCGCATTCGGTTAACGCGGCATGAAGATCATAGCCTTCAATGGATCTCGCCGACCCTTTGCACATTCCGCTGTCCGGATCGATGCCAAGGATAATAACCGGCTTGTAATAGCGCTCCAGGATCTTGGAAGCAACAATTCCGATTACGCCAACGTTCCAGCCTTCTCCAGCCAGAACGATGACGGCAGGCTCGGGTCTCGCTGCCGCTTGCGCAGCGTCCCGTTTCCCCTGCCACTGTTGTTCGGCTTCCTTCACGATGCCGTCTACGATTCGTTGTCTTTCCTTGTTGAGCACATCCAGCGAAGATGCTACCCTTATGGCCTCGTCGTAATCGCCGGTCGTCAGCAGCTCTACCGCGCGCTTCGCATGATCCAACCGGCCCGCGGCGTTAATGCGCGGCGCCATGCCAAAAGCAACAATCGTGGACGTCACTTGATCCAGCTCTATCCCGCATGCTTCCGATAAGGCGCGGAAGCCGGTATTGCCGGTATTTTGCAGCCGGGCGAGTCCAGCACGGACCAATACCCGGTTCTCATCGGTGAGGGGCATAATGTCCGCAATCGTGCCAAGGCTGACAATATCCGTCCATTCCATTGGAGGACGCCCCATAAGAGCCGTCGCCAGCTTAAAGGCTACCCCAACGCCGGCCAAGCCTTTGAACGGATAAGGGCAATCCTCCCGCTTCGGATTAACAACGGCAACCGCATCCGGAATCCGCTCCGGCGGTTCATGATGGTCGGTCACGACGATATCAATGCCCAGCGACTTCGCATATTCTACCTGCTCGTAAGCGCTGATGCCCGTATCAACCGTTACGATTAGACGAACGCCGTCAGCCGCAGCCAGATCAATCGCCCCGGTGTTCAGGCCGTAACCTTCCAAAGCGCGATGCGGAATATAATAATCAAAGGAATAACCTAGTTCGCGGAATACATGAATCAGCAGCGATGTACTGGATACCCCGTCCGCATCGTAATCCCCGTAAATCCGAATGAATTCGCCGTTATCCGCCGCCTGCCGAATCCGGTCAACGGCTTCTTTCATGTCCTTCAGCAGATACGGGTCATGCAGCCGGTCTTCCCCTCCCCGCAGGAAGGTTTCCGCCGCTTCCTTATCCTTATAGCCTCTCTGAACAAGAAGCTTGGCAACAAGAGGAGGAATTCCGAGCTGTGCCGACAACCGTTCCGCCTGCTGCTCATCCTCTTTATTCCAAGGCGCCAAATTCCAGCGTGTTTTTGCCTGTATCACGCTAAAGTTTCAACCCCTTTCCATTCTATTGCAGAAGCGTTGGCATATGCTCCTGGTTCGGATCATGATTCGATTTGTAAGGATAACCGGGATCATAAGGCTCTACATGGATCGTCACGTCCGTTACATGGCCGAACCGGGTAAGCAGCAGCTGCTTCGTCCGCTTAGCAATTTCATGGCCTTCCAATACGGAAATACGCGGATTTACGCTGATCACGATATCGGCAACAACGTAATGCCCTTGTTCCTTGGCTTGAATCGATTCCACGGTAATAACTCCTTCTACCCGCTGAATCAGCTGCATCAATATTTCCGTGTCTTCGCTTTGGATCTCGGCCTTTGCGTCTTTTCTTACAAATCCGGCGATCGTGCGATAGCCGCTTAACATGACAATGACTGCAATCACAATTGCAGCCGCAGGATCCAGATAATACAAAGCCGGCAGCGCCGCAGCCTTCCCAAGCATGGCTCCCCCTGCTCCAACAAGCGCCGCAAGCGAGCAATACAAGCTTGAGCCGCGCTCCTTCTGGGAAAAGAACATCTCACGAACAAGCAAACTAAGGAGAATGGCGGCAAGCGCGGTCCAGTGCGGCGGTTTATCGACCCCTTCCGCAATGGAGCGAATGGCGGAAATGCCAATCTCCAGGCTTGTAATCAGAAAAAACACGGCCAGGAAAACTTTCGTCAGCGCTTCAGTCCGGAGCATCGCGGCCGTTTTCTTGCTTCCCTCCTGCTTACCGGACAACAAAGCAAAAGCGGCGGCACATTCTGCCGCCGTACGGAAGGCATCGGCGAGCAGCGATTTGCTGCCCGCGAGTCCGCCTACTATGCCTTTAAACAACGCCAGCGCCGCAGTTCCCCATAAGCCCGCCTGTTCAGCCGGCTTTGCCTTCGCATATCGTTGTTCGGTTGACATTTATGCCTCCAGCGTGGAATGGAACGCCGGTAATGGAACAAGCCAGCTTCCATTCCACTTTTTCATAGAGTATTTTTCTATATTTGAAGCTAAAGCTTATACCGCTTTTTTAGCCGCCGCTTTCGTAGACGGCTTTTGCTTGCTCTTCATAACCATCCACAGCGGAGCCGCGATACAGATCGAAGAATAAGCGCCGCTCGCAAGACCAATCATCTTCGCGAGAGCGAACAGCTTAATCGATTCGCTGCCGAAGATGAACAGGCACGTAGCGATAATGAGAACGGCGAGTACCGTGTAAATGTTACGCGCCATCGTTTGCCACAAGCTTTGGTTCACAAGATCGCCGATTTGGTCGGCATTTTTTGTTTTGGCAAATCGAAGATTTTCGCGGATCCGGTCGAAGATAACGATCTTGTCGTTAATCGAGTAACCGATCGTTGTCAATACGGCCGCGATAAACGGCAGGTCAACCTGAAGACGGAAAATCGAGAACATCGTAATAACGACAAAGGCATCATACAAAATCGCAATGTTGGCCGCAAGCGCCATACGCCATTCGAAGCGGATCATTACGTAGAGCATAATCGCTACGCTCGCGATAATAACCGCGTAAATCGCTTTGACGCCAAGCTCCTGCGCCATATCAGGCGAAACTACGTTAACCTCGGAAGAAACATTATCACCGTATTTGGCTTTGAAAGCATCCTCAATGGCCTGTACTTTCGGCTGTTCGAGAACATCGTCGAACCGAGCCGAGACCCGGTCGCCGTTTGTGCCTCCAACCGTAGGCGTAATGTCGGAATAGCCTTGCTGGGACAAAATATCCTTGGCTTCCGCCTGGGTAATCTTTTTGCCTACGAGAATATCCATATTAGTACCGGCCTTGAAGTCAACCCCGAAGTTCATGTGGAAGATGCTGACCATCAAAATGCCGACAATCGTCAAAATAGCAGAGAACAGGAAAAACTTGTTGCGGTGTTTAATAAAGTCGAATCGAACCTTTGCATTATAGAGCACGGATTTCTGCCTCCTTCACGCCGTAGTAGCCAGGTTTAGTAAAGAGGTTACTGCGGATCAGCAAGTGAATCAGCAGACGCGCCAAGAAGATGTTGGTCACGATACTTACGAGAATACTGAAAATCATCGTCAGGGCAAAGCCGCGGATCGCGCCGTTACCGATGAAGTACAATACGACGCAAGAGATGATATTCGTTACGTTCGCGTCCATAATGGTACGGAACGAGTTTTTCGAACCGGCCTTCAGGGAAGACAGCAGGCTCTTGCCGCTGCGAATCTCTTCCTTGATCCGTTCGTACATAATGATATTGGCGTCAACCGCCATGCCTATACCGAGTACAAATGCCGCGATTCCCGGTAAGGTTAACGTAGCGTTCATGAGCTCAAACACGACAACGAGCAGCCAAGTGTAGGAAATAACCGTAATACCGGCTACAAAACCAGGAACGCGGAACAAGATGATCAGCAAAATCAAAATAATAATCGTGCCGATGATACCCGCGCCCACCGTATCTTCAAGCGATTTTTGACCAAGCTTTGCGCCAACGCTTTGCGTATAAATTTCGGTAAGTTTCAGCGGCAATGCGCCGAGATTGATCGTATCTTTCAGCTTGTTCGCTTCATCCAGGGTATAATTACCCGAGATTTGGGCCGAACCGCCTGTAATTGGATAGTTAACATTCGGGCTGGACAGCAATTCGTCATCCAAGTAAATCGACAACGTTTTGCCCGTCAGCTTGGTTGTTACATCTTCGAACTTTTTAGCGTCTTTCAGTTTGATGGTAATCATCGGATTACCCAATTGGTCAAACTCGACTTTGGCGCCGTTCTGCACGAAGTCGTTGCCTTGCAGCTCAACCGTGCCGTCCGGACCGCGGAATGTCAGATTAACCGGCTTTTTCAGCATTTCTCTGATTGCCGTTTCATCCGTAACGCCTGGAATTTTCACGCGGATCCGGTTGCTTCCTTCACGCGTAATTTCAGGCTCCGTCGTACCCGTGGAGTCAATCCGCTGCTCCAGGCTATGCGCCGTTTCTTTCAGCGACTCGGACGTTACCTGTTCGCCGCCTTCAAGTGGTGAGGCTTCGTACAATACCTCGAATCCGCCTTTCAAGTCAAGACCGAGCCGGATATCTTTGACAAGAGCCGGGCTCGTCCATGCGATAGCGCCAAACATGATGACAACGACCGCAAGGAAGGCAGTTAATCTCTTCCAGTTCATACGTACATAGTCCCCCTTAAGATCTCAATATTCCTATTATACTTAGGTTGTACTTGCGTGTAAAATTGCACGACAAAAAAAAGAAAACCCTTCCGTTAGAAATGGTTTCCCCGAAAAGCGCTCAGCGTCATAAAGTTCATAAATTTTGTCACCTTTAAGGACAAGATATCGTTTACGATCTGATGAAGCTCCGGCTGACCGGTCTTGCTATACTTCTCGCTTACGCATTCCCAAATCTCTTTCCCCGTTACATGTTCATATCCGATGAGATGAAATTCTTCCGCCTTGCTGTTGCACAGCTGTTCGATCGCGCTGTTCAGATCCTCATCTCCCACGGCTGTCTCCTCCTTCTGGCCTTGCAAATGCCTATCCCGATAGTGATAACTGTCCTCCTACCTATTCGCTACCGCTTGTCGATTTTCCTGCTGAATCTTTTGAATTGATAAATTTGGATGATTCATGATTCGGACATGCCGCGCATAAAGATGTACGGATACAATAGGTGGGATTATTGAAGAGATGAGGGCGACGAATGACGAAGCAAACGTTTATAAAAGGGGCTATGATTCTGCTGGCCGCCGGCATCATTAACCGGCTGCTCGGTTTTGTTCCGCGTATTGCTCTCCCGAGAATTATCGGAGCGGAAGGCGTCGGGCTGTACCAGCTCAGCTACCCGTTCTTGACGGTTATGCTGACCGTTATAACAGGCGGCATTCCGCTAGCCATTACCAAATGGACGGCTGAAGCCGTATCTCGCGGCGACTCTACGCGGGTCAAACAAATTTTCCGGACAGCAATGGGCCTTACAATCGTACTAGCTATCGTGATGACGGCTGCGCTGCTCCTCTTCGCGAAATGGATTACGACCCATCTGCTAACCGACTCCAGGGTCTATCAGACGTTTATGGTCATGACGCCTCTGATGCTTATCATAGGAGTTTCCTCGGTCTACCGGGGCTACTTCCAAGGCATGCAAAATATGATACCGTCCGCTGCCTCGCAAATCATTGAAACCGTCATCCGCATAATCGGCTCTCTAGCCTTTGCTTCCCTGCTGCTTCCGCGAGGGATCGAATGGGCTGCTGCCGGCGCCATGCTTGGAGTTGTCGCGGGAGAGATTGGCGCTCTAGCCGTTCTTCTCTGGACATATGCGAAGGAACGCGGGAAGTCCAATTCCGCTCCAAAACATGCATCCGATGATCTGCCCGAAAAAAATACCCCGGTGCTTCGCCGCTTGCTTGGCCTGTCCATTCCGGTTACCGGAAGCCGGATGGTTGGCTCCTTGTCTTATTTGCTGGAATCGATTCTAACCGCCCGGAGCCTTGCTGCCGCGGGAATTGCAACCGGTGTAGCCACTGCCCAATACGGCGCGCTGCAAGGGATGATCATTCCGCTGCTGCTCCTGCCAACGGCGCTAACCTTCTCGCTTGCTTCCTCCCTAGTTCCTTCGTTATCCGAAGCGGCGGCCAAGGGAGACAAAGCATCAATCCATATCCGCATGCATCAATCGATGCGGCTGGCTCTTGTTGCGGGAGCTCCGTTTGTTGTCGTGATGTGGCTGTTTGCCGAACCGATCTGCCGTCTGCTCTACAATCAAGCAGATATTGCTCCGATGCTCCAGCTAATAGCTCCAATCGGCATATTCATTTATTTGCAAGCTCCCCTGCAGGCTGCTCTTCAAGCTTTGAACAAGCCCGGAACAGCGCTGATGAACACGTTTATCGGGGCTGCCGTCAAACTCGTTCTGATCGTTATGCTTGCCTCAAAGCCCGAGCTTGGCATTTACGGCGCACTTATCGCGATTAACGTCAATATCGTGCTCGTTACGGTCCTCCACGGCATCAGCGTATTGCGCTTTATTGGCTTCCATATGCAGGTTCTCGATTTCGTAAAGGTTGGAGCAGCCATGATCGTTATGGGCGCCGCCGCCAGATGGATGATGAACACCCAGCCATTATCGCTCGAATGGATCAATCTGATGCTGGCCTGCATGATCAGCGGAATCCTGTATCTGCTCTTAATGGTCTGGATGAAAATAATCGACCGCTACGATATCGCCCGCATCCCGGTTCTGGGACAATGGTTCAAATGAGACGCTGCAAGAAAAAGCCGTGCTGCCTTGACCGGAAGCGCCCCCCTGTTCAAAATACGGCAGGGAGGCGCTCCGGCTAGGAGCGCGGCTTTTTGTCGCAATCGATAAACAGCTTTCCTTTATGGTCAATCGTGCACAGAAAGACTTCCTTGAAATCATGCACGCCCTGTTCCTGCAGCACATTTTTTAGCCAGAATCTGGTTTTATCGAGCTTGGCCAAATTCTCATCCTGAACTTTGCCGTCCATGATCAGCGGGATCGGCAGCATTTCGAACCGGAATCGGGCAGGCGTCTGGGATTGAGGCTTTAGAACAGGCTCGTCAGCAGCCGTCTTTGCCTGTTGCTCTTTTTGCGGCTCCTCTTGTTCCTTGGTCTCCGCGTTTTCTTTCTCGACAACCGATAATTTGCCCGTCGTCTCGAGAATCGCAAACTCGACATCCGCCACGTTGGTGATCTTATTTTCCCTTAATTGAAGCAACAAATCGTCCAGATTATAGCGCTGCTTGCGCATGACATCCCGGTTAAGCTTGCCTTTCGCAATGATGAAGCTTGGTTTCCCGTCAAACCATAACCTGAGCTTGCGGTTTTTCAAAGCAATAAACGCAATGCCCACCTGAACGATTAACAATACGACCATGGGCAAAATGCCTTCCCACATGGAACGGTCTACATCTTCGATGACGATAACGGCAATCTCGGCGATCATGACGGAGATTACCAGGTCAAACACGGAAAGCTTTCCAATTTCCCTTTTTCCCATAAAACGCATGATCAGAAATACGATGAAGTAAATCAATACGGTTCGGAGCAGCATGCTCCCATATTCCATCCTAACCGCCTCCTCGTTTTTGTCATGCCAGCTTCGGAACAGCACGTAAAGCTATTCTGGCCTTCAGCCTGACACATCATGCGATAAGCGGAGTAACGAATTTATGGGTAAATAACCTATGGCAACACAATAAAATAGATATATATGGTGGATATAACAAGGGCAAGCAGCGTTAACGGCGCTCCGATTTTCAGGAAGTCCACGTAGCTGAAGCCTTTGCCTTCCCGCATGGCCAGACCCGCTACAACTACGTTTGCCGATGCCCCGATAAGCGTTCCGTTGCCCCCTAAACAAGCGCCAAGCGATAGCGACCACCATAAAGGATTAAGATCATCGGGATTGGCAATGTTCATCTGAACTCCCAGATCTTGAATAAGCGGAATCATCGTCGCCACAAACGGGATATTGTCTATCGTCGCGGAAGCGATACCCGACACCCATAAGATCAGCATAGAGGTCTTGGTCATATCGCCGGAAGTAATCTGCAGCGTGACATTGGCCAGATCCGATATGATGTTCGTCTCCACGAGACCGCCAACAAGCATAAACAACCCGATAAAGAAAAAGATCGTCTCCCACTCCACCATGTCAAAGGCCGCTTCAGCGTCCTCCCGCTTCACCCCGATCAACATAAGAAGCGTGGCACCGCCCAAAGCAATCGCTGCCGCTTCAACGTGAATAACCGAGTGTAGAACAAAGCCGGCAATCGTCAGCAGCAGGATGGTTAAAGACTTCATCATCAACTTGCGGTCCGTGATGTAATCCTCCGCTTTTAAGTCCATAAGCTCTTGCTTTGATTCGTCGGTTACAATGAGCTTTTTCCGATAAATCCAGACAAGCAGGGCGATTGTGACAACCAGGATAACAAGAATAACCGGCGCAAGGTTTACAAGAAAATCATTAAACGTTAAATTCTCGTTCGCGGAACCAATCATGATATTAGGCGGATCGCCAATCAAAGTAGCCGTTCCTCCGATATTGCTCGACAAGATTTCAGCCAGCAGGAATGGCACCGGCGTGATTTTCAGTATTCGGGTAATCGAGAACGTAATCGGAACGATCAGAAGCACGGTCGTTACATTATCGAGAAAAGCCGAACCGAGACCCGTAAGCAAAGACAGGATAATAAAAATTTTAACCGGGTCGCCTTTCGCGGTCTGCGCCGCTTTTACGGCTGCATACTGGAACACGCCAGTCTTATTCGCAATGCCAACCAGGATCATCATCCCAATCAACAAGAAGATGGTTCCCCATTCGATGTGTTCGGTAAAAGCCAGCTTAATATCCAATACGCCAAGCACAATCATGATGACCGCACCAAATAAAGCAATGACGGTACGGTTTATTTTCTCCGTAATGATGATGGCATACGTTATGAGGAAAATCACGACAGCAGCCGTTACCTGCCAGGCAGCAGGATGGTAAATCTGTTCCAAACCAACAACTCCTTGTTTCAGCGATTCAAACAATAAAGCACATTATACAAAAAAGTTGCAAATATCGTCCAGTCGCGCCAAACGACAGGTCTAATCGGGGCAGCTTGACCATAAGGTGTACTAATAGTCTTGTACAAGGGGGGAATAAGATGAATTCGATCAAATCGATCGCCCGGCCGCCGCGTATCGGCTCTCCGCTAATTGCAGGCGTTATATATTCGATTATTTGGCTTGCTATAGGCGCACTGTTGCTTTCGTGTTTGCTTTACTTCAGCAATATGAAAGAAAACAACCTGCCTCAGTACTCGCTTGCCGTCCATGGCTTCTCCGCTCTGGCCGGAGGTTTCGTGTCGGGCAAACGCTCCGGCATGAAAGGCTGGTATCATGGCGCCCTGCTTGGCCTCATTTACGGCATTACCGTGCTGACCATCGGTTTTCTGGCAGCCAACAGCGGTTTGTCCGGCAAAAGCGCCATTATGCTGCTTGCTGCTATGCTGGCTGGCGCCTTTGGCGGAATGATCGGGGTTAACCTTAAGAAATAACGGTAATGAATAACGATGCCTCTGCACATACTACATGCATGCAAAAAAGAAGCTGACCCTAAGATCAGCTTCTTTTCATTTCGCATTATTCCGTTGCTGCCGGTGCGCTGTTCAGTACGGAGCTGATTGCGCTGCGGTCGAACGTCATCTTAGTCGTATCGTTTACGCGAAGTACAACCGTGTCGTCCGTAAGTTCAACGATTGTGCCTTGAAGGCCGCCAATCGTTTGAATTTTATCGCCCTTCTTCAACTGGCTGAGAAGCGAGTTCCGCTGTTTCGTTTTCTTCTGTTGCGGACGGATAAGCAAGAAATAGAACACCGCAAACATCAGAATAAAAGGCCAAATCATCTGGAAAATATTCGTGCTGCCTGCTGCATCTGCTGCTAGATATGTCGTCATGGAAATTCCCCCCTTTCCCTAAAATCTAAGCTTAAAAGCCCTTCTCGTTATCAAACAGTCCATACTTCGTGAAAAACTCGTCGCGGAAATCCAGAAGCCTGTCTTCCATAATCGCCTGACGCACATCACGCATGAGCTGTAATAGGAAATGCAAGTTGTGATAGGTCGTAAGCCGGATACCAAACGTCTCGTCCGCTTTGAGCAGATGACGGATATACGCTCTCGAGTAGTTTTGGCAAGTGTAGCAGGAGCATTCCGGATCAAGAGGACCAAAATCCTCAGCGAATTTGGCGTTGCGTACAACAAGACGGCCTTGGCTTGTCATCGTTGTCCCGTTGCGGGCAATACGCGTCGGCAATACGCAGTCGAACATATCGACACCGCGGATCGAACCTTCGATCAATGCGTCCGGCGAACCAACGCCCATCAGATATCTTGGTTTGGTTGTTGGCAGCTCAGGTACCGTGTAATCAAGCACTTCATACATCAAATGCTTAGGCTCGCCTACACTTAGTCCACCAATAGCATACCCCGGGAAATCCATGGAAGTCAAATCCTTCGCGCTCTGGATCCGCAGGTCTTTGTACATGCCGCCCTGCACGATTGCAAACAATCCTTGGTCATGCTTGCGGGCATGGGAATTAAGGCAGCGCTCCGCCCAGCGCGTCGTGCGCTCAAGCGATTGCTTCACGTAATCATAATCAGCCGGATACGGCGGGCATTCGTCAAAGGCCATCATAATATCCGAACCAAGCGCGTTCTGGATCTCCATCGCCTTCTCCGGAGAAATAAACAATTTGTCCCCATTCAGATGGGAGCGGAATTGAACGCCTTCTTCCGTAATTTTGCGCATGTCGCTTAAGCTGAATACTTGAAAACCGCCGCTGTCGGTCAGAATCGGACGGTCCCAGTTCATGAATTTGTGAAGGCCTCCTGCCCGGCCGACAATGTCATGGCCAGGGCGAAGGAACAAATGGTACGTGTTGCTCAAAATAATTTGAGCGTCCATCGTTTTTAATTCTTCCGGACTCATCGTCTTAACGGTTGCCTGGGTCCCAACCGGCATAAACGTTGGCGTCTCGATAACGCCGTGCGGAGTGTGGACTCGTCCAAGACGCGCGCCGGACTGTTTGCAAACTTTAATTAATTCATATTTTACAGCCACTAGTCATTCTTCCTGTCTATTTGAATTATCGTGCTTGCGCAAGCTGGTGCTAATAGATAAACATGGCGTCGCCGAAGCTGAAGAACCGGTATTCTTCACGGACAGCTTCCCCGTAAGCCTTCATTATCGCATCCCGTCCGGCCAGTGCGCTGACCAGCATAACAAGCGTCGATTTCGGCAAATGGAAGTTTGTCAGCAGGGCATCTACCAGCTTAAAATCGTATCCCGGGAAAATAAAAATATCCGTCCAGCCGTTGCACGCCTCAATAGGTCCGCTTTCAAACCTTGCGGCTACCGTCTCTAGCGTTCTCGAGGAGGTTGTGCCCACAGCTATTATACGGGCTCCCGACGATTTGGCTTCATTTATTATTTCGGCATTTTGTTCATCCAGCTCGTAATACTCCGAATGCATCTCATGCTCTTCAACTTTATCAACGGACATCGGCCGGAAGGTGCCCAAACCGACATGCAGGGTAATATAGGCAAGCTTAACCCCTTTGTCGACCAGTTGCTGCAGAAACTCCTTCGTGAAATGAAGCCCTGCCGTCGGAGCTGCCGCAGAGCCTTCATGCTTGGCGTATACGGTCTGGTAGCGTTCTCTCTCCTCCAGCCTCTCCTTGATATAAGGAGGCAGAGGCATTTCCCCTAGACGGTCGAGCAGCTCCTGGAAGATGCCCTCGTACTGGAAGCGGATCGTCCGTCCTCCCATATCGCCTTCATCCTCTACTACCGCACGGAGAAGAGGTTCACCGCTTCCGTTGTCGCCGAACCACAACTCGGAGCCTACCTTTATGCGCTTGGCCGGCTTGGCCAAAGTCTCCCAGCGGTCGCCCTCCAGCTGTTTCAGAAGCAACAGCTCGATCTTCGCGCCTGTATCGGGCTTTACTCCTGTGAGACGGGCCGGAATGACGCGCGTGTTGTTCAGAACAAGCACATCTCCCGCTTTCATATACTCGGCGAGATCCGTAAAGGTGCGGTGGGCGATTTCGCCCGTCTCTTTGTTAAGCGCCAGAAGTCTGGATGCCGTACGGTCCGCAAGAGGCGTTTGGGCAATCAGATGTTCGGGCAGTTCAAAATCAAACCAATCTACATTCATGAATCAATCATTCCTTAGCGATGGTTACATCTTTATAGTAGTATTGCAAGATATAAGAGTAGTCATACCCTTGCTGCGCCAGACCTAATGCTCCGTATTGGGATAATCCAATCCCGTGGCCATTCCCCGATCCAACAAAACGGAAGGAAGGATCCTTGGTTGTCGCGCGGAGCTGGCTGTCTCCGTTCATAACCATAACGTTGCCGTCCGCCTGCGTGACTTTGCCGCCTGCCTGAATCATATAGACGGGCTGCGCGGAAGAAGTCTTCGTGCGGGTCGAGCCGTTAGCCCCAAGCATGGTCACCTTCGCCGTCTCGTCTACCTTAAATAACGTGCTTGGCAAACCGCCAAGCGCCGAACGAAGCGCATCTGGATATTTTACATTGTAAGCCTGTCCATTGACAAGCAATTGGGTAACGCGGCCGGATGGCCCCGTTGTTCCGACATGCAAGGAAGTGATCGGCCCCGTAACGCTCGCCTGCTTCGTCATCGTAGCGAGAAGCTCCGCGGACGTAAACGGACCTTTCACCCAGGACATCGCGTTATTCTCGACCGCTTTGTCCAGAACGGCAACAACCGTTCCTTTATTCACTTGTCCGACTAACGCAACGGAATCTTCCACCTTCGGATTTTTCCGCACCTTGGAGCCGTCCGTATTCACGGTCATCAGCTTAACGCCTGCCGCATTCGTCTGACCCGAATCGGTCAGCAGATCTTCGCGGATATAACCGGTCGCGTTGTTCGGAAGAACAACGCGGTACCAGGCATACAAGCCTTTCTCCGAAGAGCTGTCCGTCGGGCTGGAAACGCTCTTCAGGTAGGCAACGGAATTGCCCCAAATTTCCGAAGCATCGGCCGTTTTGCCGCCGCCGTTCGACGAGAACAAAGCCTCAATAAGCTTGCCGTTGTACAGCATCACTTCGCCGGCCGTCTCGTCCACCGCTTGAATGGTAGCAGGCTTCTCGGTTACGGTGCCTTGATATTCCTGGCTGCTTACGGTATCCACCACATTGGCGATTTGGAAGCCTGAACCCTGGTACAACGCATACGTGCGTGCCGCTACCGCCTGGGCTTTAAGCGCTTCAAGCGGCCATGACGCGATCATCTCTCCGCCTACTACCGAATACAAGTATTGCTCGAACGGCAGCTCGTTAACGACGGCCAGCTTGCCGTTAAATTCGCTAACCTCGAATTGCCCCCGGTAAGTCCGGCCGCTGCGCTCCGTCAGCTTGATCGCGCTGTCGCCGGCCGGCATGATCCGTACCTTAGCATTATTAACCGGGAACGCGTAAAGCGTAACCGGGCTGTCAGCTTTGCCGCTTAATGTATGGTCGTTGCGTTCCAGAAGATAAGCGGAATCGTCCGCCGTCTTCAGCCCGCTGCCCGCTGCGCCGGCTGCCGTCTTCACGACGTTAAGCTCGGCCGAGCTTGCTGCAGCGCCAACAAACACGGAATAACGAGGATTTGCGCTTCCGTCAGTCTTGCGTACGCCTACGAACGCATCCACTCCCGCTGCGCTAAAGGCATCGGAAGCTTTTACCGCCTCCGCTTCGGAAGCGTAGGTTGTTGCGCTTTCCAGATGGAACGGCCCTTGAATAACCGCTTTAGCGCTGCCGATAAGCTTGCTGATCGTGCTGTCCGCCGACCATTTGTTCATGGCCGCCGTAGCATCTGCCGCATTGCCGTATGTACCTTCCGCTACCTGATAAACCGTCTTTCCTTTTTTCTTCAGGGACGTAATAAAGCCGCTCCCCGACAAGGCCTGCAGCCTCTTATAAACGGCGAGAGCCGTATCAAAGCTTTCCGTCTCGATTACTTTTACCTTGTAGTCGTCCTTCGCAATCCGGGACTGCACATTCGCCCCGGTATTAACCCACGGTACCGTACCCGAAGGATCGCTCATGCCTATCGTTAAACCGCCGGCGGAAGAAAATGTAGCCGCAGCCGTGTTTGCCTGATATTTCCCCGGCAATTGCAGATAGATAGCAACACGGATCGTATCAAGCTGCGGAACGGCGCCAAGCGAAGGCTTGGCCCACCAAGTCGATACAAACAAAAGTCCGGCGATCGTAAGCAGAGATAACCGCTTAAACGACCATCGTTGAAATTTCATCAATGATTCCCCTTTCCCTTCTCATGCTGCGAAGGCAAGCTGCACCCATTCACGGAGCAGCTTTGCTCCGTACGTCCAAACCAGTCATATCGACGTTTCGCAATGTATCGGTACAACCAATCGCCAATCCGGCTTAAGCCGGGCATGCGGTAAAGCGAGGCAAGCAAGCGGAAGCCTTTTATGGTGCGCAAAATCCGGACAACGCCGTCAGCGCCGGCATACAGCCGGCCTTTTTCGTCTGCCACATGCATCTTCTCGTATAAGTCCGCTTCGGCAGCCTTCTCGATTCCCGGGACACGATTTTCCGCGTCGCCAAGCGATTGAATAGGCACAAAAATCAGATCCGCGTTGGAACGGAGCTCTTGCAGCTTCTTGACCGTGCCCATGCACAAGTTGCAGGTTCCGTCGTATACGACATACAGCTTTTCCCGCTCGCTCCTCATCTTCCTCACCTCTCCGGTATAGGCATGCCGAGATGACGGTAGGCCTGATCCGTCGCGATCCTGCCGCGAGGCGTCCGCTGCAGAAATCCGATCTGCATTAAGTAAGGCTCGTAGACATCCTCAATCGTCTGGCTCTCTTCGCCAATGGACGCGGCAATCGTATCCAGGCCGACCGGACGGCCGGCGAACGTCGTCATCATGGCCAAGAGCATCTTGTGGTCGATACTATCGAGACCCACAGGATCGACTTGCTGCAGCTCCAGCGCGGACTTCGCAATCTCGTGCGTAATGATGCCGTCTCCGCGCACCTGCGCGTAATCGCGTACCCGCTTCAATAGACGGTTCGCGATACGCGGCGTTCCGCGGGAACGCATCGCGATTTCTTCCGATGCTTCTCCGATAATGGCAATGTCAAAAATTTCAGCCGAGCGGGATACGATGTAAGCCAGCTCATCCACCGTATAGAACTCCAATCGGCTGATGACGCCGAACCGGTCGCGCAGCGGCGCCGACAGGAGACCCGCTCTCGTCGTCGCGCCAATCAGCGTAAACGGCGGCAGGTCGAGACGGACGGATCTGGCGCTTGGCCCTTTGCCGATCATAATGTCCAGCGCGAAATCCTCCATCGCCGGATAGAGCACTTCCTCTACCGTCCGGTGAAGGCGATGGATCTCGTCAATGAACAGCACATCGCCCTCCTGCAGATTGGTCAGCAGGGCGGCAAGGTCGCCGGGGCGCTCGATTGCCGGACCCGAAGTTGTGCGCAAATTAACGCCAAGCTCGTTGGCGATGATGTTCGACAGCGTTGTTTTCCCGAGCCCGGGAGGCCCGTACAGCAGAACGTGGTCCAGCGCTTCCTTCCGCATCTTGGCTGCGTCTATATAAATCTTTAAATTTTCCTTCGCTTTGGACTGCCCGATATATTCGGCCAGATACCGGGGGCGCAGGCTTAACTCCATGGCCTGCTCATCCATCATCAGGTTAGCGGATATTATCCGATCTTCCACCCTCGCTCAGCTCCTTTATGTTAGCCTTTAAACAGCTGCTGCAAGGCACGTTTCATTAATGAATCCACCGTTTCGTCCGCGGTCACCGAAGGAGCCAGGGCGCTCCATGCCTTATCCAGCTCGGCAGCCGTATAACCAAGCGCGGAAAGCCCATCGCGGGCTTCTTCCCAAGCGGTTCCGGCGCCTTGCTGCGCGCTTGCCGCGGAAACAGGCTGATGAGGCGCAAGCCCCGCTGCGGCGAGTAGCCCGGCATCCGTGGCAAAGCCGGCCAGCTTATCCTTAAGGTCGAGAATCATGCGCTGGGCAGTCTTCTTCCCAATGCCCGGAAGTCTCGTCAGGAATGCGATATTCTCCTGCTGGATCGCCCCGATAACCGCATCCGGACGCCCGCCTGCCAGTATGCCAAGCGCCACTCTAGGACCGATGCCCGACACCTCGAGCAGCTTTCGGAACAAGGTCTGCTCCTCCCTGGACTCAAAGCCGTACAGAAGGATCGCATCCTCGCGGACATGATGGTGAATGTAAATGGTGACGGCATCTTCCTTGCCCGCAAAGGCATACGGATTAGGCGTAAACACCCGGTAGCCGACATCCCTGACATCTAAAACGACATATTCGGATTCTACATGAGAAATAAGTCCGCGTAAAAAATCGATCATCGAAGCACCTCGTTAATTTTTTGCGACAACCCCGAAGAATGGGCATGACAAATCGCTACCGCTAGCGCATCCGCCACATCATCCGGCTTCGGAATGGCCGACAGCTTAAGAAACATTTTGACCATTTCCTGCACCTGGCGCTTCTCTGCTTTCCCGTAACCCACAACGGCCTGCTTCACTTGAAGCGGCGTATACTCCGCTACCGGCAGCCCCCGCTGGGCGGCAGCCAGAATAATAACCCCTCTCGCCTGCCCTACGGCAAATGCCGTGGTTACGTTACGGTTGAAGAACAGCTTCTCCACGGCGACGGTATCCGGCTTATACTTATCCATGAGCGCAACCGCCGAGTCGTAAATCTGTACAAGCCTCTCCTCCTGAGGCGTATGGGCAGCCGTCTGAATGCAGCCGTATTGGACCGGCTTCAGCTTATGGCCATCCTTATCGATAAAACCAAATCCCGCGATCGCAATGCCGGGGTCTATACCAAGAACGCGCAATCCGCCAACTCCTTTGCGGCAGTCATTACCGCTTCTTATCCGTCCATTATAGCAAAAGATGGACCGTATGAGAACACGCGTTTGAGATCGCCGCCGGGAGGCGCCTATGAAAAAACCTTCCGCTGAAGAACGCGGAAGGTCATGGTCCGATTAATAAGTCGGCTTCATCACTTTTTGGTTGGCGGGTATGGCAAAATCGCTGTAGGTGGACAAAACGCTGTTATATTCGTCCATATCGGTTATCTTAATCCCTTCGGACAAACGGTCTACCTTATCCTGAGGCAGGCTGCTTTCCATATATTTCACGTCCAACTGAAAAAAGGTCTTTACGACCTTCTCTTTTTTGGGAGCTCCCTCAAAGAGAGAAAGGTAGCCTTGTTTATCCAGCCCTATATAGATATTGCCTTTGCAGGATTGCGAGAAATCTTCAATCACCTGCTCAAGCAGGACGGTCTGACCGTCCTGCGACAGCATCGCCGTCCATTCCGGATGAGACACCAGCATGCGTATCACTTCAGCGGAGGTCAATTGGCCAAGCGGCTGCGTTTCCTCCCCGCAAATATATTGGCGGTGCAGCTGAACGGCGAGCGGCTCCTCACGCTCCTGTAAAATACGGATTAGACCGGGATTACCTTCTCCCGGTTCCTTAACGGCTGCCCCTGCCGCAGCGGCAGCCGGCGTGACGCAAGCAGCTTGTATGAGCACTGTCGCTCCGATTAAGAATGATCCTAAAGTCCACATCGGACGCCGCCCCCGTCGCAGTCTTTTTTTCAATTGCTTCCATAAGCTGAACCTCATCATCATAATAATAGCCCCTTGTATTTCTTTTTGACCTAGTTTAACTCAAAGCTTCCAATAATATGTACGCATAAAGCGAAACGGCTATAGACGTAGATTTTTAGTAACAGCAAACAGCCTCCTGCCTTTAAAAAGGCAAGAGGCTGTTCTAGATTATGCATTAGCGATTAATCCAAGGCCTGCTGTTGCGATCTGTTTTTTTCGACGATTTTGGAGTAACCGCACGAATTTTAGCCACTTTGCGCGGCTTTGTTTTTTTGATTACCGCTTCGGTTACCGCTTCAATCAATTCTTCTTCCGTACGTTTGCCTCCGCATCCGCATGGATCGTTCTGCGCGCCGGCCGTTTGGCCAGGCCAGTAGGAATAAGGACTAAAGCCTTGAGTGCCGGCTACTTGATTGCCGTAATAGCCGTAGCCTGCCGGGGCGGCATTTGGTCCAAGCGCAAGCGGCGATACATTAGATCCAAGCGCGGCTGGGGATACGTTGGAACCAAACGCTTCCGGCGATACGTTAGATCCAAGCGCGGATGGAGATACGTTCGAGCCTAACGCTTCTGGCGAGAAATTAGACCCAAGCGCGGATGGAGATACGTTCGAGCCTAGCGCTGCAGGCGAGAAATTAGATCCAAGGGCGGCTGGGGATACGTTCGAGCCTAGCGCTGCAGGCGATACATTTGGTCCCATTTCCGCCGGCGATACCATGCCTGGATGACCGTAGCCGTAGCCGTAATCCGGGCCAACGTTAACCGGGGATACCATTCCGCCGTAACCATAGCCATATTCCGGCCCCATATTTGCCGGAGATACGGCTCCCGGCCAACCATAACCATACCCGCCTACAGGACCCGTCATTTCAGGACTGACGGCTGTTGGAGCACTATTTTCCCCGAGTGCGGCCGGCGATACATTCTCTGGACCAAAGCTTGCCGGAGATACCGCACCAGGCCAGCCGTAACCAGGTCCCATCTCTGCCGG